>DNUI01000294.1:0-3536 GCA_003508565.1 Syntrophaceae bacterium | reverse complement strand
AATGAAATAGGAAAGGAGGTGAGAAAATATGATCATTAAAATTCTTTTGATGGCGGCATGTTCAATTAGCGGCTATTTTATTGCGTTTACATACTATGGATTTCCTCTAGCATTAGTAGGATTATTTTTAGGATTATTAATTGCTATTTCAGTCATTCGCGCCGAAGAGGCGTTAAGAAAAGTATCTTTGAGAGTTATATTTGGCGGTGTTGCCGGCATGATCATAGGCCTTTTTATAGCTTTTTTTCTGGCGTATGGTCTTAATTTTGTTGGTGTCACCTGGGAGAAGCAGCAGGTTGCTCCCTGGATATATGCCCTGCTAACAGGGATTATGGGATATCTTGGACTTGTTATTGGATCAAAAAAAATCGAGGAGTTCAGCTTTTTTGGCTTTAGCCCGTCTAAAGAAAATGCTGATTATGGAATTCTTGATACGAGCGTTATCATTGATGGAAGAATTGCAGATATCTGTGATACAGGATTTATAGAAGGTAATTTAGTGGTTCCCCGATTTGTATTAGATGAGTTGCAGTACATTGCCGATTCTTCGGATTCCATGAAACGTTCCCGTGGCAGGCGAGGTCTCGATATCTTGAATCGAATGCAAAGAAGCAGCGGTATTCATATTGAGGTTCTTGACCAGGATTTTCCGAAGCTTAAAGGGGTTGATGCCAAGCTGGTGGCTTTGGCAAAAAAAATGAACGGTAAAATAATTACCAATGATTTTAATTTGAACAAGGTTGCCGAATTGCAAGGGATAAAAATTTTGAATGTAAATGAGCTTGCAAATGCTCTTAAACCCGTGGTTTTACCCGGTGAAATAATGACGGTTAAAATTATCAGGGACGGGAAAGAACCGGGACAAGGAGTCGCGTATCTTGATGATGGAACGATGATAATTGTTGATAATGCACAGAGGTACCAGGGGTCAAATGTAGAGGTTGTTGTTACCAGTGTGCTGCAGACGACTGCAGGAAGAATGATATTTTCGGAATTGAAGGAGGGTGTTGCGGACAAAAAAACTTACGGAATAAGTGTAAAACAATAACACTCTGTCAAAGCCCGGATCGCTGCGAAGCGCCGGGCTTTTTTTATTGTTCCCAAGAAGGGATTGGGAGAAAGACCCTCGTCTTTAGGCGAAGACTTTAAGTTAATCATTTGCGTTACAAGGATTTGAGGGGTCGAGGATTTCAGGATTCGAGAGTAGTAAAGAAAAGGTTCTCCCTTGACTTCTTCAGTCCGTGAACCCTGAAACAATCCGATTTAGCCGATGGCAGTTCACTTACATTGTCAATGAAAACTGTTGCAATTATCCCCGCCGGCGGTTCCGGAAAGCGAATGCAGGAATATCTATCAAAGCAATATCTGTTGCTGGACGGTATACCTGTTCTTGTGCACACCCTGCGGATATTTCAGAAATCGCCAGAAATACATGAGGTTTTTCTCATCGTTCCTGAAAATGATATTGCGTTTGCCCTCCAACATATAGTGGAAAAAAACGGTATTTCAAAAGTAAGCCGCATTTTAAAAGGAGGCAGGGAACGGCAGGATTCTGTGAGAAGCGGGATTAATGCTCTCGAAGATGAGCATCATATCGTCATTATTCATGATGGTGTAAGGCCTTTTATCACAGAAGAAATACTCCATGCCGTCATTTCTGAAGCATTTAAGGAAAGAGCGGTTACAGTCGGTGTTCCAGTCAAGGATACCGTCAAAACAGTTGACGATAACGGGTGGGTTGCGGAAACACTCGACCGTAATCGGTTGTGGTTGATACAGACCCCTCAGGCATTTACGCGGGATATTATACAAAAGGCCTATGAAGATGCATATAAAGATCATTATTATGGGACAGATGACGCTTCGCTTGTTGAGAGGATAGGCATTAATGTGAAGGTGATTCACGGCTCTTATGATAACATCAAGATCACTACAAAAAATGACCTTGTATTGGCGGAGGTTCTTATTAAAAGGCTCAAGAAAGGAATGCAATGAGAATCGGTATCGGATACGACAGTCACCGTCTTGTTGAGGGGAGAAGATTGATCCTCGGGGGCATAGAAATACCGCATGACAAGGGCCTCCTCGGTCACTCTGATGCCGATGTTCTTGTTCATGCCGTCTGTGACGCAATCCTTGGCGCACTCGGGGCGGGTGATATCGGCAGACATTTTCCCGATACGAATCCGGCTTACAAGGGTATATCCAGTATGATATTGCTGCAGAAGGTGTATGCCATGGTCGAAGAAATGGGATTTCGGGTACATAATGTTGATTCTACTGTCATTCTGGAGAGACCCAGGCTAAAGCGCTATATGCATGAGATGGCTTTGAATATATCAAAGGCATTAAACATTTCCGAAGATAGAGTGAATGTGAAGGCCAAAACAAATGAAGGGATGGGGTTTATTGGGCGTGATGAAGGTATCGCTGCCTTTGCAGTGGTTACAATACGGGACAGGGAGTGCAAATGATGTCAAGTAAACCACGGGTCAGATTTGCCCCATCGCCTACGGGAGATCTTCATGTGGGAAATGCCCGGACAGCACTCTTTAACTGGCTCTTTGCCAAACACTACGGAGGCAGGTTTATCCTTCGTATTGAAGATACGGATCAGGAAAGAACTTCCAGAATATTTGAGAATAACCTATTGGAGGATCTGAAGTGGCTCTCCCTGGACTGGGATGAAGGGCCGGAGAAGGATGGTGAATTTGGACCGTACCATCAGATTGAAAGGCTTGATATCTATAGCAAATATTTGAAAAAGTTGATTTCTGATGAACGGGTTTACCCTTGTTATTGTACGGAAGAAGAACTGGAGGAGGAGCGCCGCACCCTTCTTTCCATGAGAATGATGCCGAGGTATATGGGGAAATGCCGTAATCTGACAGATAACGAACGGAAATCGCTTGAAAGAAAAGGCAGGAAAGCTGCCTTTCGTTTCAAAGTTGGATCAGGCCCCATTGAATTTGATGATCTGGTTCGGGGGCCCATGAAGTTTGAAGGTGAGGCAATCGGTGATTTCATTATCGTCCGTTCCAATGGAATTCCTTCTTATAACTTTGCCGTGGTCATCGATGATCACCTTATGGGCATTACTCATGTCATCCGAGGAGAAGACCACCTTTCCAACACCGCCATTCAGATGCTTCTCTATGGGTCACTTGATTTTGTACCTCCTTCATTCGCTCATCACTCGCTTATATTGGGCAAAGACCGCACAAAGTTAAGCAAACGGCATGGGTCGGTATCCGTCCGTGAGTTCAGGAAAAAGGGTATCCTGCCTGAGGCGCTCTTGAACTATTTATCGCTGTTAGGCGGTTCTCTTGGAGAGGGAAAGGAATTTGCCTCCATCGACGAAATTATCAAGATGTTTTCCCTGGACCGGGCCGGCAAAAGCGGCGCTATCTTTGATGAAGGTAAGCTGAAATGGCTAAATGCCATGTATATAAGAAATTGTGATAGTGAAACACTTACGGAATTGCTCAAGCCGTTTATTAAACAGGCCGGATATGACCTTAAACTCATGAATATGG
>DNUI01000020.1:10379-17709 GCA_003508565.1 Syntrophaceae bacterium | reverse complement strand
ATCTCCTGAGAAGCAGGATTGATGAATTTATCCGTATCTTTTACTTTTTCTGATTCAGGGTTAAACACATCCACCCATGGGAGCTTACAGAGACCAAGATTATCATTTCCAAGTCTTACCCTGGGGTATGTAATCAACGCTCGCGCTTTATCCTGCAAGGTGGGAAACGCACCCAGCAAATCTACCTTGATCAGCCACGCAGCAGCGTGATGTGCCCCTATATCACTGGCTGCCGCATATGAAGCCTGCATGGACAGAGACCTGTGCGTTCTGTAGAGAGAAAACGGGAGCCCTTTCGCCTGCATGGAAAATTTCATGAGCTCCTTCTTGGGATTCTCACGACCCGTCCTTTGAACATACTTGCGGCATACCCATTCGACCAAGCTCACCATCCCTTTTCCCGCTTCCCGGGCAAACTCGTTTTCCCGGTGGGAAATCTGGTGAAGGAAACGTAAAACAGATTGATCATCTCCCCATGTAAGCTCTACGCCATCAGTGTCCTCTTTCGAAAGATAGCCCCTCTGGAAGCACTCCATCAGAAAGGCAATAATAACGGCAGTGGTAATGGTATCGATCCCCAAATTGTCGCAGTGCCAGTTTGCTTCCATGATGGCCTCGGCATTCCATATCCCTAAGTTTGAACCGAAACCGCACGCTGTTTCGTATTCGGGTCCATCGACCCAGACCTTTTTACCCTTTTGATCACCGAATGACAGGGTAACCCAGCCGCCCTTGGTGCACCGCAGAGAACATCCGGGAAAACATCCGTCCATGCCCCTGTGATCGAAGAGGTTCTCCTCGTAAAATTTCCCGCTGATTTGCTCGGCCCTCGGGTCCGAACCGTACTGGTAATTGTTCACCGGCAGTGACATATAATTCTCATTATTCATGAAGCTTATCAGCCCCGCACTTCCCTGGCGGGACATTTTCAATGACACCGGATCTACTTCGCGGACAACCTTCGAAAGCTTCAATCCCGCTCGTTTCGCTTTTTCCCAGTCTGCCGCTCCATACGGATTTTCACCGTGGGGATACTCCGCCAGGACGATAACCGACCGTATTTTTTTATCTATCATCACCGAACCAAGTCCCGTTCTGCCGGCCTGCTTCGTTCTGAAAAACCCCTTCTGTCCACCGGCCGTTTTTGTCGGATCGAAGTAATGACTGTTGATACAGCCGTATGTAGTGTTGGCTGCACCCACACCGGTCGTGACAAACGTAATGTCCTTTTTGTCGTATCCTTTCCCTGTGCATGCATCCACAATGAATTTCTCCAGATCAAATACCCGGTCGATACTGGGCGCATCAATTATTGTTACCTGATTTTCAAAACCATTGATAAGAATAAATATATCCTCTTCCGATTTTCCCGTGATCTCGATGATATCAAAACCGGCATACTTGATGTGTGCCCCGAAATGCCCGCCAAAATTCGATATTCCGGGAATTCCCGTGTGGGGTGACAGAGAAACTGCCATGCACTTGCTCGTCCCTGGAAACTGGGGGACGCCCGCCAATGGGCCAGGGGAAAAAATCAACGGATTCTCAGGGGCATAAGGACTCATGCCCGGAGTTATTCGTTTATAGAGCAGATATAAGCCCAGAGCCCTGCCTCCGACAAAATAATCCCTTACTTTCGGATCAAGGCCGTTCTCTTGTATCGCACCATTCGCAAGATCAATAGTGAGAATCTTATTTGCGTATCCACGCATCAGATTTGATTTGGTGTACTTCATGTGGTTCTCCTTACCGTGGTCTTGTCTTTTATGCGGTTGGACAGTGTTTAATTTCAAATGCGTATGTAGTAACAGGAATCTGCATTCGACGCAGCACTATAAGCTAAAGGAATTTTCCTTGTCAATGTGAAAAGTGAATTATCTTGACATTCGGGAAAATTCATGATTGAGCCTCCCCTCAGTTATGTTCTGTTTATCAGGAAATTTTAATCCACACACCGGACAGGTATGGAAATGAATGACCAATGGGTCTGGATCGATACAGCCACAAAAATGCGGGATGCACAAGAAGATATAGGCAGTTCCTCCATTATCTGTGTCGATACGGAATATGATTCTTTCAGATATTTTCGTGATGTGCTTTGTTTAGTACAAATTGAAGCTGATAAGAAGACGTACCTGTTTGACCCCCTCGGCAGTCTGGATTTTTCCTTTCTTGGAAAGATTTTTGCAGATCCGGTAATTCTTAAAGTTATGCACGCCGGGGATAACGATATCCGTATTCTGAAACGGGACTACGGATTTGAATTTAAAAATATTTTTGATACCCATCGGGCAGCATCCATTTTAGGATGTCACTACCTTTCTCTCTCGGCTTTGATCAACCAGTATCTGGGCATTGAGCTTAAAAAAGATAAAAAGATGCAGCGTTCGAAATGGGAAACACGTCCCCTGACTCAAGAACAGATCCACTATGCCGTTGAGGACACGGCGTATCTTAAAGACCTCTATTACAGACTTGAATATGAAATAGCGCGTTGTAGCTTCGATAAAAAGGCAGCAAAGTCTTTTGAGAACATTGCCGCGGTAACCTGGAGTGAGAAGTCGTTCAATCCCCAGGGATATATAAACCTTAAAGGGTATCAATCCATGACAGCAAATCAGAAGCAATATTTAATGAATCTTTACCGCTGGCGATTTCAAAAGGCACAAGAGACAAACATGGCGCGCTTCCGGATATTGTCAGATCAGAGCATGGTTGAACTGGCAAAGACCGAGGCTTGTTCCATGGAGATGCTGAAAATAACGGGTATTCTTTCTCCGGAAAAAGTGAGCCTCTATGGCCAGGAAATTATTGATGCTGTATGTATAGGGGTTGTCACGGAATAACTTTTACAGCCCTGCATCTCATCTTTCGGTGAGCTTTGCCCGACCCTCAATCGCAAAATCCTCAAAAGAGCAATGCTATTCCTGCGGTTTTGCGTCATCAGATCAGCCAAATCTGAGCGCTTTAAAGAAGCATTGATTCCGTGACAGTTCATAGTATAACACGATCATCCGGGCTTCGTCCGCGGGTATGTGTGCATCCATTTCCCCCGTTTCAGTTTGTGACGGAAGTTAGTGGTGTCATCTTCAATGATCTTACGCAAATACTCGATATGCCGGTCGATAGCTTCCATGTAAAGGTTGCGGTCAATGTCAAAGCGTCTCCTGAAATGATGCTGCGCATACCTATATACATTTACGTATGTGTCAGTAAAACGCTTCTTCGTGGTTTCATAAAAATCTATCGTCTTCCGGATGAGGTCGAATTCTGTATTGAAGCCTTTAATTCCCGCTTCCTTAAATTCATAAAATAGAAAAATCAATTTTTCTAGGTATGTTCTGTCTGATATCTGGCCTAAAAGATCAGCGGTGCAAAGAATGCAGCCTGCTAATCTCTCCTCCGGAGAGGAAAACGTCAAATCTTCAATCTTGACCATATAGCTCGTGCATCGTATCAGCTCAACCATGAGCTTCACGTCATCTGCAGCGATCTCAAACATCTCATATGTATTTCTCAAGAATTGAACACCCCGCTCCACATGAAACATGGTATACTTGGCGCCTGTACCCTCATCATCCCCCTCTTCCTGTAAATATCCGGTATCATGTAAAAGCGTGGCTTCGAGCAACGTTACCACCAGTTGAACCGGGAAAGGTGGATTTTCACTATTGTGTCCATCAATTAACCGGATAACGGTGAGTAAAATATCCAGAACATGTGAAAGATCGTGGTAATCTGTAGTACAGGCCTTATAGCCTCGAATTCCTCCACTATACAGTTTTTTCACAAGATTATACGTTCTATTCACTCTGCGGAAATATCTATCCGGATAATGATACGAAAAAATCCTCCTTACTTCTTCCATGAGTGCATTGTGAGTGGAAGTATCAACGAGTTGCGACAACTGCGTGATGCCGTTACGGGCCATGATGTCTATGCGCCTGCCGATGTAATGTTATCTTTTTTTACAGTCTTGCGTTTCTAATGCAATACATATATGTGAAGTAATTATCTATGTCAAAGGGAAAGGAGTATATACAATCCCATTATAGCCTGGATGTCGGCGCCTGCGGTGTATGCCAGACAAACGTCCCTTGTGAATCTAAAATCCCTCTGAAAACAGGTGGTGAAATCATCGAAACATCATGAAAATCAAAAATGCGGGATGCAACGTCCAATCTATTCACACAGCAAATATTTTTGCAGGCAGTTATAAGTTATGATATAAAAATTGCACGTAGAATACGCTATTTCAGCCTACCTGATACATGAGGGATTAAGTTCATTACATTGTAAGGAGGGGAAGATGAAAGTCGGCAATGTGGTCAGAATATCCTTGGCCTTCACATGTGTTTTTGTGTTCTTTGGAACGGTAATAAGTGAGTGTGTTGTAGCCCAGGAGGTAGTAGAAAAACCCAAGGAATCTCGTTATACTGTTCAGCTAATAGAAAAAGAAGGGGGAGGAAAATATCTCGCTGACTCCAAAGGTATGAGTCTTTATTACTTCAAAAAAGATTTTCCAAGCATAAGCGCGTGTATCAATGTATGTCTCACCAAATGGCCTATTTTTTTCACAGAAAAGCTTGCCGTACAAAAACCGCTGAAGAAAAAGGAATTCGGTGTGTTCATGAGAGACGACGGGGAAACGCAAACGACTTATAAAGGCTGGCCCCTTTACTATTTCTCCAAGGACAAAAAACCGGGCGATATGAACGGCGAAGGAGTTAACGGTGCCTGGTATGTTATTTACCCGGATAAATTTAACCCTGACGGAAGTAATAATCCTTAACCTGGCTGCGTAACACACAGGAAGGCCTTTGCAGAATCAGGGATGGGGAATATCTTACACCTACGCAAAAAGCATCTTTCCCGGCGGGCGCCTTTCCGGCACATATGCATGCGGAATTTTATCTTCATTCCACTCCCGTGAAACATAAAGATTACAATAGCAGCTTCCGTATTCTTTCACATCAGGAGCCCGATACTCACAGGGACAGATAATGTCCTTGTCCCGCTCTCGATCTCCCGAGGTGAGACGACAGGGACACGACATGTACCCGTAACGTTCCCTGTTGACAAGGAGGTCTCTGAGAATATCGAGAACCTTCTCCTTGTCCCTGTTGAAATAATAACCTTTCGATTCCTGCAGAACCTTCAACTTTTCATAGAGTCGGTCGACTTCCATTACAACCCCAGGGCCTCCCGTATGAGCGTTTCATTAAATCCGACAATGACTTTATCACCAATGATAATCGTCGGAAACGAGCATTGAGGATTTAATTTTATGACATCAGCTATTGCAGTAGCCTTCTCCTCGCCGGTCAGCAAATCCACATCCGTAAACTCAAATTTGACGGCACAATCATTAAGATATTTTTTGGTCGCCTTACAGTGGCCGCACGTGCTGAGTGTATACATTTTAACGGGTCCTTGCACAGAAGATCTCCTTTCTTTCGTTCAATAAAATCCTCTTTCAACGCTCATACAATATTTATCCGGGCGGGTCAATCGGGATTATGGCGCAACCATGGTAACCGCATCAACCGGACATTCCCTGGCGCAAAAGCCACACCCGATGCATTTTTTTCCTTCGGCCATGTACGGATATCCGTGGGGATCATTCGAACTTGCCGCGCCCGAGAGAGAAAGACAGTGAACCGGACAGGCATCAATACAGATCCCGCAGGACATGCAGATCTTACTGTCAAAGTGAGGTCGCTCCCACTCGGATTTTTTAAGCATTGTACAGACAGTACCGAAGGGATCAGTCACCGCGCGTACCGGACATACCCGCCCGCAGGCGCCGCATTCAATACACATATCATGGACAACGGCATGGAGCGTATTTTTTTCTCCCCTTATAGCATCCACCGGGCATAATCTTCTGCATGCGCCGCATCCGTTGCATATATCGATAATTCTATACGACATCTTCACCAGCTCCGAGACCCAGTCTTGCCATAGTCTTCTCAGTCGGCCTGCCCGTCTCAGGATCCCATCCGAATTGGGTATAGTAATCGCTGATCATCTTTTCCATGTTAATTGATCTTCCCCGATTCGCCCCTTTGGTCTGCGGAGGTCTTCCTATAACCCGGCCGGCCGGCCAGAACGTCCTGGGATCCACCCCTTGCCTGATATTGAATGCCTGCTTCAATGTCTGGATGCGCTCCCCGATTTCCATATAATGCTCGGGGGGTCTGTGCCACCCCGTTGCCGCATTCAACCAGTCAAAGGCCGGTATCCTTTTTGCACCCAGAAAAACACCAAACATGCAAAGACCGGCACAATTGACAACATTCATAAACTTGCTGCATGCCGCTGCCATTGCAGCCTTCTCTTCGTCTGCCACATACTTTCTTCCTTTGAAATAGAGAGGCTTTACGCGGGGCAGGCTTTTCATCACTTTCCAGAGCTGGAACATTTCATAATACATCTGGGCCCCCACATTGTGTCTCCCAGGTGCCGGTTCCACAGCGTAATGCACGCCGTATCCGGGATCGTTTCTGCCATCGTGCATGGGGAGTTCCTGGCCGCCCGCATGCATGGCATAGTTACCGGCATTTTTGCCGATTTTTCGGGCGGCAGCCTTCGAGCCATCCGCGAGTAAATCACCGATACCTTCGCGCCTGACCATTTTTTCAATGAGGGCAATAATTGCGTTCGAATTTCCCCAAGTCAGTTCAAGCCCGTCCGTATCTTCTTTCGTGAGGATGCCCGCTTCATAACACTCAATGGCGAAGGCCACCGTAGCGCCTGCGGAGATCGTATCCATTCCCGCGCGGTTCAACACCTCACAAAGGTGGAAGATACTCTCCAAATCCGTATTCATTAAGAGCCCGCCTAACGCGAGAACAGACTCATACTCCGGCTTGTGAGTCTCGCCGTATTTGCCTTGCATGGCGCAGATACCGCCGCACCCTAACGGACAGGCATAGCAGTGATACTTTACCTTTTCATGCTTTCTGATCGCATCGGGATTCACGGAGCGAGAGTGCGTGATCCCCCAGTCTTCACTGCTGCCTTTCCAGTTTTTAATCGGGGAATCACCCATCTCCACGGACATCTGATTCATGCTCCCTGTACCCCACTTTTTCAGCAGAATCTTGTAGAGCAATCCATCCATTGCCATCTGGGTGGGAAGCACACGCATGAGGGTACCCACGTACGCCGCCATTGACCCGGGAAGAAAAAGAGGCTGAAACTGGACCCACTTGTTGCACAGCTGGCTTAACCGCTTTATTTCGGCCCTGTTATGGACACCGATGCGCTTTTTGCCGTCGAGTACGACGGCTTTCAGTCTTTTTGCACCCATGACCGCGCCGAGGCC
>DNUI01000020.1:9442-10256 GCA_003508565.1 Syntrophaceae bacterium | reverse complement strand
AAAGATACACAGGGATTTCACTCATCCCTTTGAAAAAAATACCGTCATAGCCGCATCGCTTGATTGCCGGTGAAAAACTGCCTCCGCAGTTCGCCTCTCCCCACCCGCCGGTGAGGGGCGATTTTCCTGCTACCATCCACCTTCCGGCAAAGAGGCTCCCCGTCCCGGTGAGAAGTCCGGAAACAAAACCTAAAATATTTTCAGGGCCAAGGGGGTCGGCGCCTGCCGGAATCCGGTTATAAAGAATGTACGCGGCCAACCCCATCCCGCACAGGTACTGCTCGTAAACTTCGTTGGGAATAACCTCTTCATAAATATCTCGGGTGGTAAGGTCCACCATGAGAATTTTACCCATGTAACCGAATGTAATCGCTTTCTTCTCCATAAGAACCTTCACGCGAGTGCCGTTGTCTTCACGACTGTCTTCAATTCTATTGATTTACAGGAGGAAATAACGGAGGCGACCGAAGATACTAAGAAGGCTGCACCTCATCCTGAACTCAGACAGGAAAGAGCAACGCGGGATAGGCTATAAAACCCCCTGGAGTATCTCATGGATCTGTTGCTATCTTTGCAGCCATTCGGTCATGCGCGTTATTTCTTCCGTTTCCCATTTCCGTGAAAGATGAATCTGCAAGAAAATCGCGAAGAGCCGTTCCATCGTGTTGACAGCCTGCTCCAGCAGATAGATCCGCTCCAGTGTTTTTCCCTCATCGTCACGTTCGTCATCTTCCATTCCCATCGCCGCGGGCAATTTCAATGCCTGAAACTGAAACCGTTCCGCTTTGAATGTGAATTCCCAGCTGTCCGCACC
>DNUI01000020.1:0-9290 GCA_003508565.1 Syntrophaceae bacterium | reverse complement strand
CGTGGCAAATTTTTCCTTGAAATCAAGGCTTAGATGCTGTGGATCCCAGGGCAAAAAAGGATGGAGGGTAACGTTGAAAGACTCTTTAAAGAGACCATGAAAGTCGTCAAACATCTTATCGGAAAGACCGGAAAAAAGAAGTCTTTTCCCCTGAGGGTGCCAGCATATCTCAAAGAAGGAGGGGGTGGGCGGAACCTTTTTCAATAGATCGCTTCGTACCGCGTCTTTTATCTCCTCCCTCTGTGTCTTGTAAATCTTTTTGATGTCCCGTTTCGCAACAAAATCCTTCTCCGCCTGGAGGCGTTTTACCCTGAGCAGTGAAGGGGGAATGATCTTCCTGTCGATACGCAGCGAGAATATCAGGTAGTTTCCGAAATTGTATTTCGCGAAGGCAAAGCCGGTATCGAGCGGATCTCCTATATCGGTCCAGCCGATGGCCTTTTCTGCCGCCCCGCCAATAAAATCGGGAAAGGAGCATTTTTTGAGCTGCGTGTCGAACATCGTACTGAAATCCGACGAAAGTTCGCCCTCTACCCGATACTGTGAAAAGCTCATCGAACCTTTTAAGAAACCCATTTGGCACCCCTGTTTTTTTAGGCGTCTCTAATTGATCCGGAGGAAAAAGTCAATCGGCACAATCTGAAAAACAGTTCCGTGATAGTGCATATGCGGATACATTGAGCGCGGTTGTTGAGTTTGAATACTTCCTTCCTACCCGTAGAAAATATCCAGGTCCTCCTCGGAGGTCATCAGATCAATTTTGAGCTTGATAAGAATATCTCCCGTTTCGACAGCCTGTCCCGGAGAAACATGAACCTTTTCTACCTGACCGTCACTGGGAGATGCAACGAAGCTTTCCATCTTCATGGATTCTATGCTTACGAGATCCTGTCCTCGATAGATACGATCCCCTTTCTTTACCAGGATAGCGACGACCATCCCAGGCATGGGACAGCGAACGACATCCTCGGGAGGCACTTTTTTCGGCTTCGGCACGTGGTATAAAAGTTTCCATTCAAGAGAACTATATATGCCAAAAACACGAGTAGTGCCACGGTAGGCCACCCATATGTTATTTTCTTTATATTTCGTATGGAAGAATTGGGTTTTCCCGTCGATCCTGAGTTTGATTCTACGCCGGTAAAACTCAAATTCAGGAGTAACAACCTGGTATTTTCGTCCATCTACCATCACGGACCAACTTCGAGGCGCCTGATTCATAATAAGGCGCAATTCAAAAACTACACCATCTCCTTTTACCATGTAAGTGAATTGGCCTTTTGAATGGTGCGGTGCGCCCACCTTCGCGATCATAGGCTTTAGTGATTCATGGACGAGAGACTGCCGATTATGATAAATGATTGTCGCGGCCATTGCCATGTAGTGAAGCCATTCTTCGGGAGGAGACAGCTTCATTTGGCCGTGGTCATAGTGTTCATCAATGAAATCCGTCGAGAGGTCACCCGCGATAAATGACGGGTGATTGAGCACGGAATTCACGAAGTCAACATTCGTGATCAATCCCTCGATGTGAAACGCGTTCAGCGCCTGCACAAGCGATTCAATTGCTTCCTTCCTTGTTTCACCCCATGAGATTACCTTGGCCAGCAGCGAATCGTAATGAGTGCTTACAAAGCTTCCTGCCTCTATGCTGCTGTCAATCCGGACATTCCTTATTCGGGCTGTCGCGTACCGCGTTATCATGCCAGTGACAGGCAGAAAATTCCGGGTAGGGTCCTCCGCACAGATCCGCGCTTCAATAGCCCATCCGGTTCTGATGGTATCTTGCTGCCGGAAGGGAAGTTTTTCTCCCGCAGCGATGCGAAGCTGGAGTTCCACAAGATCGAGACGGGTGATCATCTCGGTTACAGGGTGCTCTACCTGAAGGCGCGTATTCATTTCCAGAAAATAGATGCTCTTATCCGAATCGTCCAGAATAAACTCAACGGTTCCCGCGTTTGTATAGCCTGCCTCCCTGGCAAGATTGCACGCCATCACCCCCATGCGCTCGCGCAGGGCATCGTCAACAGCCGTTGAGGGGCTTTCCTCGATGATTTTTTGATAGCGCCTCTGGATTGAGCATTCTCTCTCTCCCAGATGAATGACATTCCCATAGTTATCGGCGATGATCTGTATTTCAATATGCCGGATCCTCTTAATGAAGCGCTCGAGAAAAAACTCATCGTTTCCAAATGCCTTTCGTGCCTCGTTCTGACAGGCTTCCACGGCAGAACGCAAATCAGATTTATATTCCACTACGCGTATGCCTCTTCCCCCTCCGGCACGGGCCGGCCGTAACATCAAAGGAAATCCGAGCTGCTGAGCAATCTTTACCGCCTCCGTGATCGACGTAAGGCATTCCTTGGGTCCGGACTTTATGGGGATGCCCAGCTTTTCTGCGAACGTCTTGGCTGTCATTTTATCACCCAGCGTCCTGATAACGTCCGCCGGAGGACCGATAAACACGAGGCCTGCTTTGGTGACCATATCGACAAATTCTGCATTCTCCGATAGAAATCCGTATCCGGGATGGATCGCCTGGCAGCCGTGGGAAAGGGCGGCGTCAATAATTTTTTCTTTTGCCAGATACGACTCCTCCGGCCGGGAACCTCCGAGGTAGACCGATTCATCGGCTTCTCTGACGTGGAGAGAACGGGACCCAACCTGTGAATACACGGCCACCGTTTTGATGTTCATCCGTTTGCAGGTCCCGGCGATGCGTATCGCTATTTCACCTCGATTTGCTATGAGAATTTTTTTAAACATCTCAACTCCTTTACAGAGGAATATTTCCATGCAGCCGTTCCGGCCTTTCTCGCCTCTTCCCTTCAAGAAACTGGAGACTCCTGATTATCCGGTATCGCGTGTCTCTGGGGAAAATAACATCATCTATGTATCCCCTCTTTGCGGACAGGAATGGATTCACATATGTTTTCCTGTATTCTTCCGTTCGCACGGCAAGGGCTGCGGCTGGGTCGGGTGAAGATTGTATCTCTTTCCGGAAAATCACCTCCGCTGCGCCTTTCGGACCCATCACGGCAATCTCCGCGGTGGGCCAGGCGTAATTGATGTCACAGCCAATCTGCTTGGAGTTCATGACAATGTAGGCTCCTCCGTACGCTTTGCGGATGATGACGGTGATACGCGGCACCGTAGATTCAATAAAGGCATAGAGAAGCTTTGCTCCGTGGCGGATGATACCTCCCTGCTCCTGTTCCGGCCCCGGCATAAAACCCGGCACATCCACAAGGCATATCAAGGGAATGTTAAAGACGTCGCAGAATCGAACGAATCGTGCCGCTTTGTTGGATGCGTTGTTATCGAGCACCCCCGCGAGCACCGACGGCTGGTTCGCCACAAGCCCTATCGTCTGCCCCCCCATGCGTCCGAATCCGCAAATAATGTTTCTCGCATACTGAGACTGAACTTCTAAAAACTCTGCCCCGTCAAGAATGCTGTTGATGCACACCTTCATGTCGTAACTCTGGTTGGGATTTTCGGGCACTAGATAATCCAGGGCAGCATCCGTCCGTCCAGCCGGATCGCTGAGGTCCAGAATGGGCGCCGTCTGCTTATTGTTGGAGGGGAGATAGTTGATCAGCCGCCTCACTTCCCGCAGGCACATGATGTCGTTGGGCAGCACAAAGTGAGCGAGACCGCTCTTTTCTCCATGAATCTTCGCGCCGCCAAGCTCATCATGAGTAATAGCCATATGGGTAACCGTTTCCACCACGTTTGGCCCTGTTACATACATGTAGGACGTGTCCTCGACCATGAAGATGAAATCGGTAAGGGCCGGGCTGTACACAGCGCCACCCGCGCAGGGTCCCATGATACAGGATATCTGCGGGATGATGCCGCTGGCCAGGGCATTTCTCTTGAAAATATCCCCGTAGGAAGCCAGGGCATCCACCCCCTCCTGGATCCGGGCACCGCCGGAGTCGTTCAGTCCAATGATAGGAGCCCCCACCCGCACGGCGTGATCCATTACCTTGCTGATTTTCTGGGAATGCGCCTCCCCCAGCGATCCGCCGCGCACCGTGAAATCCTGGCTGTACATGAATACTTCCCGGCCATCGATCGTGCCATGCCCCGTGACAACACCGTCTCCGGGGTATGTTTGTTCTTTTCCAAAGGCCCCTCCCCGGCCCGTTTTCAGGAGGTCAAACTCCTCAAAGGAACCCTCATCCAACAGCAGCTCTATGCGCTCTCGAGCCGTAAGTTTCCCCCTCCGGTGCTGATCCTCAATCAGTTCAACACCACCACCCTTCAGGGTCTCATTTCTCATGACTTCCAGCGATTTCAAAGTGTGCTTCGTGGCATGTTCCGTTTCGGACTGCGCCGTGACTGGTTTCGGCTTTTTCCCCCGGGTGTCCTTCTGGGTTTTTCGCTCCTTTATCATAAATACTCCCCTTTATCCTTTTTTGATTCTGTTCTTGTCGAGTGGTTTTCCCTCCCAGGCCGCCTCCATAACCATGAGAAAATCGTCGTAGTCCAGTTCTTCAGGATTGTAAACTATCGATCCGTCGCCGAGTGCTGTTTTCGCGACGTCCGGCAGTTTTTCCTTCGGAACCATTTGTATCCCCTCGTTATCCAAGATTTCCTTGAAGAAACGGGGATGCCTGCCGTCGGTCGCATCGTGGAGTTCCTGGTTCATCCGGCGGATCAAGGCAATAACCTCTTCTGTTCGCCGTTCTTTCATGGTCCCGGCATATACTTCCGCACCTGCCAAAGGCAACAGCAGTTCTGCCGTGAAATGCCCGCTCTTGTGCATATTGTATTCAAGTCCATAGGGGAGAAGAATTGCCATGCACACCCCATGGGGAATGCCGCACATAGAGCCTACGGAATGCCCCAGGGTATGCACCATGCCGACCATGGAGTTGGAAAAGGCTATGCCGGCGAGTGTCGCGGCGTTGGCCATGGCGAGGCGTCCTTCCCGATCTCCGGGATTTTTTGTGACCCTGACCAGATGTTTGCCAATGAGGCTAATCGCCGCGAGGGCGTGGGCGTCGCTTAAAGGGTTTTTCGAGAGACAGGTATATGCCTCCACCGCGTGTGACAGGGCATCCATGCCCGTCGCCGCCGTGATGGCAGGCGGGAGTGTCAGTGTCATGCGGGAATCTACAATAGAAACATCCGGCAAGAGAAAATAGCTGGCAAAGAGCATCTTCAGATGCTTCTCATGATCTTTAATAACGGCTATTATGGTTACTTCAGAACCCGTTCCTGCCGTCGTCGGTATCGCGACCATGGCCTTCAGTGGCCGCTTCAGAACGTGTGCGCCGCTGAATTTCATCAGATCGTCCGCCTTTTCTGAAACGACAATATTAATCCCCTTGGCTGTATCCATGACGGACCCGCCGCCCACAGCAATGAGGGAGTCACAGCCTTTTTCTCTGTATACATGGGCAAGACGGTTCACGACCCGCAAGTCCGAATCGGGCGGCACATCGTCGGCTATCTCCCTGATGGTCACCCCATCTTTAATCGCGTCGACCACGATGTCAATCAATCCGGCACCGGCAACACCTTTATCCGTGACAATCATCGGCCTTCCTGCATTCAGTTGAGCCAGTGCATCCGGAATCTTTTCCAGGGCATCATGGCCGGCAATGATTTTCACCCGGCAGCAGAATTCGTAATATCCAGGTAAATCCATCTCAAGTTCCCTTTATGACCCTTCCCAGGCATGTTCCCAAATCTTCAGGAAATCATCCATGCCAACAATTTCCGAACCATAACCGACAGACTTTTTTGCTATATCCCGCGCCATTTCTTTTGGTACTTTCGCGCCTTCCAATGTGCGGGCTATCACTCCACCGCTTATTGTGAAAAGGTCTTTCTGAAAATCTAAGAGAATGTCGATCGCTTTCTGAGCCCTCAAGTCTTCCGCAGTCTCCGCGTACATGTCAGATCCTGCAAGCGGAAGCAGCAGATCGGAGATATGACGACCGCCTCTCGAATGCTGCATTTCTATACCATGGGGAAGGATTATCCCCATACATACACCTGGAGAAATATTACAGGCTTCCCCGATTGCCTTCCCCAGGGTATGCGCAATACCCCATGCCGTGCCGGAAAAGGCGCAGCCGGCAAAACAGTGCGCGTTGGCCAATGCCAGGCAGCCATTACTATCCCGGGGATTTCTGATCACATTTACCAGATGTTCCATGACAAACCGGATGGCCGGAAAGGCATAGCTGTCGGCTAAGGGATTCTTCTCCGGCGAAACATAGGCTTCCACGGAATGTGTCAGGGTGATAAGGGAGGCGCCCGCAGTCGTCATGGCATCTTCAGCAGTGGTCATGCGGGGATCAATTACCACAAGGTGGGGCATCAAATAATGTGAGGAGTATGTTCTGCCTTCGAAAAATGCATAGCGGGACGTTTCATATCCTGATCCCGCCAAGGTCGGTATCATGACGAAAGGTTTCAGGGGTTTCTTGATCATATTATGCCCGGCACCTTTCTCCAAGTCTTCCGGCTCCCCGGACACGACAATGTTCAGCACCTTCGCCGCATCTGTCACCGGCCCTCCACCCAACGCGATGATGGCATCATAGCCCCTGTCACGGTAAATTGTGTACAGTTCCCTGATCAGCTTCAAATCGGGCGAAGAAGGCACGCCGTCGAAGATGCCGATGGTAATTCCCGAATCCTTAAAGGCATCAATGGCGATATCGACCAGCCCTCTTCCGGCAGCATTCTTGCCGGTAATGATAAGGGGTTTTCTCGCATTCAGGGTATCGAGTTCGAAGGGAAGATGCTCCAGTGCCCTGTTGCCGGAATTGATTTTCACGGGACAGGAAAATTCATAATGCTCCGGTAAAAACATAGGCTGCTCCTATACACCAAGTACAGTCCGGATATAGAACATTACCCGGCGGGAAAATTTGTTGCCGTGATGCTCGGCAGGATACCTCTTCACCGCCAGTTTCGCGATGAATTTCGGAAGCAGATACACTTCCACGATATCCAGAATGCGGATTACGGCGCACGCGTGGGGCACCTCTCCATCGACGATCAGACGATCACGGGCAATTGCGACGGCGGTGCTCTCCTGAAAGGTAAACAGGAGCATCGCCGCTTCAATATTTTTGATTTTCATTTCCAGCATAATGTCTTTGCCTTCTGGATCCCACCCGAGATAGTACACAATTCCTCGTTTAGACTTCCCCACGATCATGTAAGGTCCGGCCGGCATGATACCCAGAGAAAAGGTAAAGCGGTCCGGCAATTCTGCGAATTCTTTTTTGACGGTTTCGTCCATTGCTGCCGCCGCCTGAATAGCCCTTCCCACAAACCAGAGCATAATGGTAATATAATCCTTCTTAAATCCCGTCTTCCCCGCCTTGACTTCCCTGAAATCTTTCATAATTGTTGTATCTTCCATCAATTCTCTCTTTAAAAAAGGAGGCTTAATAGTAACTCTGTCATCAATCCATGCGCAGGACTTTTGCCCCCCGGATCTTTGCTTCTTTCAATTCAACCAGGGCTTTATTGGCCTCTTCCAGAGAAAACTCCTGAACCTCCGGCCTGATGGGAATTGCCGCAGCAAGCTGAAGAAATTCTTGTATATCTCTCCGCGCCACGTTTGCTACGCTCTTGACTTCTTTTTCCAGCCAGAGATGTGTCGGATAATGTAGCGTTAATAGATAGTCTTTGTCAATCTCCTCCTTGCGGATGGCATTGATGACCAGCCGCCCTCCGCACACCAGGTTTTTCAGGGCCTCCACGACAGGTTTCCATGCCGGCGTGGTGTCGATAATCGCATGGAGTTTTTCCGGCGGTTTGTCTTCCGTATTCCCTGCCCAGACTGCCCCCAACTCCCGGGCAAAGACCCGCTCCTTTTCGCTCCGGGCGAAAACATAGATGCCGGAATTGGGATACTTATGACGAGCTATTTTAAGGACGAGGTGGGCTGAAGCTCCGAAACCGGTAAGCCCCAGGCCCTGGCCGTCTTTCATATTGGCCAAACGCAGTGATCGGTAGCCGATGGCGCCCGCGCACAGAAGCGGCGCAGCTTCCGAGTCGGAAAAGATTTCAGGAATGAGGTACGCAAAATTTTCCGGCACTTTCATGAACTCCGCGTACCCCCCGTGAACATCCCTCCCTGTGGCCATGAATTCGTCACAGACATTTTCATTCCCTTCCATACAGGCATCGCATCGTCCGCAGGCGGAATATATCCAGCCGACACCCACCCTGTCACCCTCACGGAACCGTCTTGCGTTCTTCCCCAGACCGGCTACCTCTCCCACCACCTGATGGCCCAAAACAACGGGGAATACCGGCGGAGGTGTCCTCCCCTCAATCTCATCCAGTTCCGTATGACAGACCCCGCAGGCGGAAACCTTCACAAGAATTTCCCCCTCTCCAGGAACCGGCACGGGCATATGGACAAGCCCCAGGGGCGTCTTATTATCCCGGAAACTGGAAGTACCTCTCAACACCATTGCTTTCATTCTATACTATTCTCTTCCTCACGGCTTTGAACTTAAAAAACGATTCGATCCCTATTTCAACGTTTTTATCCTTGACAAAAATAGTTTGTTTTTGAATAGTTTTCAAGCCAAGATTTTAGAAATTCTATTAAGCGTAGCATTGAAATGAACCTCTGTCGAGAATGTAGACATGAAATCTCCGAACAGGCGATGGTATGCCCCCATTGCGGAGCGCCATATCCGGCGAAAGAAAAATGGGACGGGTGGGGATTTGAATACAAATCAAACCTTACCGTCTTCGGCTTACCATTCGTCCATATTTCGTTTAAATACCGACCGAATCGAGTGCCTGTGGTGGCAAAAGGAATCATTGCCATCGGACAGTTTGCATGCGGAGTTTTCACCATTTCCCAGTTTGGCATCGGCATCTTCAGCCTCAGTCAGTTCACTATTGCGGCATACGCGCTCGCTCAGTTTGCCATCGCGTATTCACTCATTGCTCAAATAGGTATCTATATTCACGAAGGACGCGGACAGTTTGTGAAAAGCATTGCGGAAATCATAAGAATGTTCTCGTGAAAGATTAGTGTGCACTTTTGGAAACGGACGCATCCAGAAAAAAATACACCCGTGAAGATTTGCGGGAATTTCAACAACAGTATACCTATGCGTCATCGCCGATGCATACCGAAGTTTACGAGTATCTACTCGTATAAGTTCGCATTATGTCATTTCGACCGCGGGGAAGAATCGATTTCAGCATAGTAAGGATTGCTCAGTTGCTCATTCCTTCGAAATGACACTTCTTCTTACATGTTGATGCAATCAATTTCTGAAAGGAGT
>DNUI01000123.1 GCA_003508565.1 Syntrophaceae bacterium | reverse complement strand
TAAAAAGCTGTCACCTGACAGCTCCCAAGAAAATAGGTAGACAAATACTACATTATAGGGTAGTAAGCCGTGCCCAGAAACTATCGTAAATATTTTATGACATATGAAACGAAGGCTTGCAGAAATAATTTTGGAAAAGTCCTTTCAGTACAGAGATGACCCGCCTTTTACGCTGGCTTCCGGAAAAACAAGCAACTACTATTTCAACTGCAAATCAACAACCCTGGACCCTGAAGGGATGTATCTCATCGGGAATATTCTCTTTAACATGCTTCATGATGCGGATGTAACGGCCGCGGGTGGCCTTACCCTCGGGGCGGACCCCATCGCCAATGCCCTTTCTCTTGTTTCGTATCAGAAGAATAAACCGATTAAATCTTTTGTGGTGAGAAAGGATGTCAAAAGTCATGGCACAAAAAGTCCTATTGAAGGGAATGTCATGCCAGGCGAAAGGGTCGTAATCATTGACGACGTGATCACAACAGGAGGTTCGACAATAACCGCAATAGAAATGGCGAAAGAGGCAGGTTTAATAGTAGATCGCGTAATTGCCCTTATTGATAGACAAGAAGGCGGCATGGAAAATATAAAGAAATATGTTGACCGTATCGATGCTGTATTGACGAGATCGGAGATTATGGATCTCTACACACAGCATAGAGAACCGGCAACTTGATGTATTCATGAAAAGAACTTTTACTTTTATTGTATCTTTGTTGCTCTTTACGACACTTATTGCCGCAGGAGGTTGTACAAAGGCCGAAGAGCCGAAAAAATCTGATATNNGGAAAAACCAAAAACTTCACCAGACAAAGCCACTCCTTCTGCAAAACCGGTCAGGCCGGCGCCACCTTCCGCTCCCGTTGCCCCGGCTGTTGCTCCGGAAACCCCGGCCACGCCAGCAGCACCGGCGGTGAAGGATATTGTTCTCGTCGCAGGATTTGATTCTCCCCAGATGCAGAAAGGCGCTCCCGCGGGCTGGAAGCTGGACAGAAAAAAAGGCACACCCTCTCTTAACCTTGAAAAAGGGTCGGATACCTATTATCTTCACATGCAGAGCAACAACGAATCATCCTTCGGTGTGAAGAGGGGCATAAAGGTTGATATCAAAGAATACCCTTATTTAAACTGGAAGTGGAAAGTTGACAGACTTCCTGATGGTGGTGATGTGAGAAAATCCGACAAAGATGATCAGGCAATTCAGCTCTACGTCGCGTTCACTCCTACAGGATTTCCCGAGGTCTTAAACACCCCCGTGCTGGGTTACATCTGGGACAGCGAGGCGCCCAAAGGCTTGACGGGAAGAAGTGTACAGATAGGCGGAGGGAAATTGAGGTACGTCGTGGTGAGGAATAACACAGATACATTGGGACAATGGTATACGGAAAAGAGAAATATATACGAGGATTACAAAAAGCTCCTGAAAGATGTTAAAAGCAGCGACCCCCCGGGAATAACTCACGGGGTTCAGTTTCACATCAACTCGCAAAAAACCAATAGCGCGGCGGAAAGCTATATACACGAAGTCTATTTCAGCAAGAACTGACGGCCTCGTAAAAAAGTTCATAGCTATCTTATGCATCTCCCATGATCACCGCGACGCAGGTAAGTGTAGGATTCGTTCCTCACAACTTGTACGCCTTGCCTCGTATACTTTTCCCGGTTTCATCTATTCAAATCCAGTCTTCTGCTTTGTCATGAAATCATCAAGACTGACACCCTTTAGGCGCTTTCTGTTTACGGTCATATGCGCCTGTCTGACCGGTTCAGGAAGTCTGTAGCCCCTGCAGCATGAAAGAACCACATCAAGCGCTCTTCGCGTTCCGATTTTATGTCCCGGTGATATGAATACCGGTTTTACCCTGTTCTTAGTACGGACAGCAGCTCCCACAACGTGATCATCAAGAAGGAGATCCGCGTAATCTCCAACCACATGGCCAACTTTGCCATGTACTCCCACGAGCCTTTTTTTGGCACAGCCGATGGAAGGCACGTCTAAAAACAGCCCCATGTGTGATGCGAGGCCCATGCCCCGTGGATGGGCAATTCCCTGGCCATCAAAAATAACGACATCGGGAACACTCTGGAGTTTCTCAAAGGCTTCCAGAACAGCCGGACCTTCCCGGAAACTGAGAAGCCCCGGGATGTATGGAAAGGATGCCCTCTGGGTGACGCAGGTCTCTTCTATGATTTCCATAGCCGGGTAGGCTAGTAGAACTACGGCTGCAAAAAACAGGTCACTCTGCGTTGAATAGGATATATCGGCGCCGGCGATGGTAGTAATCTGTTCAGGAAAATCCTCATCATGGAGGACCAGTTTTTCTTTGAGGCCATGCTGAATACTGACTGCTTCTCTGTATGTGACATCCCAGCGGTGGAGTTGTTGAATCTTCATTATGGAAGGGAAAAACTTATTGATGTTTGCAAAATTTAACGCGTCATTTCTAGGGAACGGAGTGGCTGAGAAATCTATTATCAAAAATACGGCTTCAGGATTACCAGTGCCTGATCGATGTCTTTCCTGATTTGCCCCACCAACTGTTCCGGAGTATCAAACTTGATTTCATCTCTAATCCTGTCGATAAAAAAAACGCTCAATCTTTCCCCGTAGATGTTTCCGCTGAAATCAAGGATATATACCTCTATAGAACGCTCATTATCAGAGAAGGTAGGATTATATCCTATGTTTAAGACGCCCTGGTAACGGTTACCCTCCAGAAAGACAATGACGGCATACACGCCTTCGGCAGGAATAAGTTCTTTGTCCGGTTTCATATTCGCCGTCGGAATTCCAAGCGTGCTGCCCCGACTTTTACCCGGGATCACTATACCGCCGACATTGTACGGTCTTCCCAAAAGACGCATCGCCATCTTTACATTACCGTTAAGAATGGCGTATCTCAAGCGGGTACTGCTTATTGTCTCATCACCGAATTTTACCGCGCTGAAAACATCAACTTCGAAACCAAGTTTTTTCCCTTTATTGGTAAGGAATGTTGCGTTCCCCACTTTATTTTTACCAAAGGAATAGTCGTGACCGACGGAGATTTTCCTGATATTAAGTTTATGCCAGAGAATCTGATTTACAAATGCTTCGGCGCTTATTTTAGAAAATTCGAGGTTAAAGGGAATAAGGATCACGCCATCGATTCCTACCTCATCAAGAAGTTGCATTTTCTCTTCAAGAGTAGTAATCAAATAAAAAGGGCTGATATCCGGATGCAGCACCTTTTTCGGATGCGGGTCAAAAGTGATCACGAGAGCCTTTCGGTTTTCCCTATGGGCTTCTTCGATAATTTTTTTAAGAATAGGGATGTGACCCAGGTGGACGCCGTCGAAATTGCCTATTGTTATATGGGCATCCCGGAATTCCAGTGGTATATCCTCTAAACCTCTAATAACTTTCATCCTGCGAGCCGCCCCTCCGAATTACGGCGTTAACATAGCATTAATGGTGTAAATTTCAAGTCCATTTTTCCTTGACAATGATCTCCGTCTCAGTGTAGACAACCAACGTTAATGAAACAGTGCCGAAGTGGCGGAATTGGTAGACGCGCTAGGTTCAGGGTCTAGTGGGGGCAACTCCGTCCCGGTTCAAGTCCGGGCTTCGGCACCAAGTAAATTCAAGGGGTTAGCGAAGTGTTCATGTGCTTCAACCCCTTCTTTTTTGCCCTTTTCTAACCGATTCCACACGGATCGAAAAGAAGTTTCACGAAGATCAACTTATCGCCTGGAGAGATCTATATCACTGAACAGATGACCGCAGCGGTCCATTATGGCGTTCATGGATGAATAACCAGTTTCGTTGATCTGACCAAAATCTAAGCGTCATACTGTCATTGTTACTTCGTAACAGATCCTTAGTCGGCTGAACTATGCGGACGATCCTTCCGTCCGAAGAGAGAAGGATCGTTCCGTCAGTCACATCGACTAAAAAGATATATCATCAGCACCACTTTCTTTACCAGAACCTGGAAACTCCTTAGCATAATTACCTTATGCCCCGGTACTGGCCATCCATTTCACTACATCGCCGACCGCAGGGACCGATAAAACTGAACTAATCAGTCCTGTTAAGCTTCCATTTCTGGTTGTTTCCGCTATGGCAATCCCATTGGAGGACATCGGCGCCGTTGTTGACGCTTGCGCCGGACACGTCGAGACATTTGTTGCTATGACGGGCCGTAATACGGAAATAACCGTCTCCTTCTCTGGTGATCCGCCATGTCTGGTTATCTTTGCCGTGGCAATCCCACTGGAGGACATTGGCGCCGTTGTCAGTACGCGCACCGGCTACGTCGAGACACTTGCCGCTATGCAACGCCGCGACTGTGTAGATATCTCCCCCCTTGGAAACAAGGTTCCACTTCTGGTTGCTTCCGTTGTGGCAATCCCATTGGAGAACATTGGCGCCATTGTCGCGACTTGCGCCGGATACGTCGAGACACTTGTTGCTATGACGGGCGGTAAGGGTATAGAGACCCCCTGCCAGAGGGGGGGCGGGCAGTGGCGGCCCATATGGGGGCAGCAATGTAACCACCGGGAAGGGCTCAGCGGTTGCGCATTTAGGATTTGCATAAGCGTCGATGACTCCTGTTATTCCTGTCGGATCAAATGCAGAAACCGCGGTCAACACACTTTCGGCGGTGTCGATGCCGTCAGCCTTTAACATCAATGTCAGGTGGTTCATCGCATACTGCTGCTTGACCCAGAGCAGCGCGTCGCCCTTAAAACGCCTATCCAACTCACTGACAACCCTTTTTGTGGTCATGTGTTCAAAATCGCCGACAAATTCATTAAGCCACAAACTGGTCGTGTTATACGTTTCATACCCGGCCGTACCGGCTCTCTTGGCGTCTTGGATAAGTTCCCTGGCACCTTTAGTCTTCTCCCACAATTTCTTGAGCTTTGCATACTTGGAGGCAGCTTTGGCAGCTCCGGCGGTTCCGGTCGCGGCTGAGCTGGTACCGCCACTTACGATCAAGAGAGCGGTTTGCCCCGCGGCTACTATCGGCGAATAGACCATTTTGGCGGTATCCTTCACGCAGGATTTTTTACTTGTCGAGCACCCGGCACCGCAATCGACGCGCCCGGAAGGGCAATGTTGCCAGCAGACCGGACCTACTCCGTGATATCCACTCTTGCATTGAGTGTAGCACAGCAGTGCGTCTTTGTCCTTCCCGGCAGGGCAGGTTGACAACGGTCTGCCCACGCCGCGCCCGTAACTCTTTTTTGCACAGGAAACGCCAATATCGGTCTGACCCGGGGGACAGTTAGGCGAGCAAATGCAGCAACCTGCCGCATGGAATCCCTCTTTGCACTTGGGATAAATGATCTCCCCGTGTTTTTCGCAGCCTTGCGGGTGAGCTTTGTTACACCGCGCACGCGCTCCATTTAAACTGAACGCTTTATCGCCAAATTTCCAGGCATAACCGGTGCCGCGGCCGTACGGTTTTGGTTTGGCGCAGAAAGCGCCATCATCCTTGAATCCTGATGTGCAACTTTGCCAACACACCGGTCCCATACCTTTGTAACCAGGATTACACGGAGTGTAGCACAAACCGGCATCCTCCGCTTCCCCTGCTTTGCACTTCATCGGCTTTCCCACACCACGACCGTAACTTTGTTTATAGCAATATGGCTGGTGGTAATGGGAGGTTTCATTTGCAATCCACTTCGACACTTTTTGAAGATCGCCGGAAGAAAGTGCAGCCTGCAGAGCTCCTTCTGCATACTCAATAGAACCCAGCATGACAACGGCAATAATCATTACTGAGCGGAGGCACCATGTCAGGAAATGCGGCGTATCACGGCGTGTGTTGTAATCAAATCGATTCATGTCAGCTCCTTTCAAGCAAAATGGTTATTCGGTTAAGAACGGCAACTGCGGTTCATACCATTTCCGTATTGCACGTTACCGACCGGTGGTGCATATTGTGGGGAGAGTTACTTTTTCTGTGCCTTGGCGGCTGCCTGCTTTTCTATGGCCTTTAAATGCGCTGCCGAAACAGCTTCGTTGGCAGTCTGCATCTCCATGAACACCTTTTCAATCATCTTGCCACTTTCCTGTTTATTGGGATCAAGTTTCTGTATCGCCGCGTTCAATGAACTCTCGGCGGCTTTCTGCCGCTTTGTTACCGCATTGATCTGTGCCTCCGCGGCCTTTGCTGACGCTTCGTTGCTGGCACCCGTATACAGCCTGACCAACTCCTGGGAGGCCGCCTTGAATTCGGCAATACTCCTGGCTACGGCGGCCGCATCCGCATGGGTGATTGAGGCGGCACACAGCAGGCACACCCCGGTGAGAAATGACAACATTCTCTTGCCTACGAACATCATTGTTACCTCCTTATTGTGAAAATGTTTTGCAAAAAAAATGCCTCTATTCGAAGAGGCTTATGTGCCTTTATCTTTTTGTGCACTTGCGTCTTTTGTTTTCTCCCGTTCAGCCAAGATCATAAAAAAACATCTTTCCTGCGGCAGGCGTGCAAATAGCATAATCCCAGTCATAATACTATTCAAATTTCTCGTTTGCGTTGTCCCTGACCCTCCTCACACTTTTATATATCCGGCTCACCGTTTCCTGCATAAGATCCTCTTTGTGTATCTGCAACGATGGATTCTTTTGGAAATTTATAAAAAGACCTGTAAGATCGTCCACACGGAAGAGCTGATCCGCTGGGGCTCCGTCGGGTTCGTGGCGATGCCGGCGAGCTGCGCCATAGCCCTCCCCCCATTTTGAACCCGGGGAAGGAGACCCAGATGGAACAATTCTTCTGGTGATCATCTCGCGAAATTTCTGAAAGGATAAAATCGACTGACTCCTTCCTGTAGCCAAGCATCTGGTAATTTTGACAGATATGTATCCTTTTAAGCAGTTATCAATGAAATTTGTCTCTTGACTTTTCAAAGAATTTGGAGCAGAAAAAGAAGCCCTTTTCCATAGGGCGTCGTCAAAAGGTTAGCACTGAATCAGAACTTGTTGGTAAGGTTGGTGCCATGAAAAGATTATTGAAACCCCGTATCTCAGAAGAGAGCGGGGTTTTTATTTGTTGGAGATGCCGTTCGAGGAAGCTTTCATGAATTTTCAGGCAAATTTGAAATGGCTAATTATATTTTATATGTTCTTGATGATCCTGGCAGGATGCACTGGGCTCAAGTACGCAGAAAAGGTCGATCAGTTCAAGCTTGACCAGAAAGTCCAGAAGAAGTCCTCACGTGTGTATGCAAAGGCTAATGAATGGAGAAATTCCGGTGTGATCGTTCAAAAAAACTCATCATATCAGATTTCTGCCCGAGGTCGGTGGCATGCCGGCATTTTATGCGGATGGACAAGCCCGTCCGGAGTCGAGACGCACAGTACAATTTGTCCAGAAATGTTTGTCATCGTGAAAAAATGGAGTGCCGGCGCCTTGATCGGTAAGATCGGTGAGATCGGTGAGCCGTTCGGCATCGGCTACGAGTATCGACTCGTACCAAAGGAAGAGGGAACTCTCTATTTCAGGATAAACGAAGTTTATGGAGCCACCGCGGACAATGACGGCTTTGTTGATGTTGAGGTTGCCCTTGTGGACACGGGCATAGATCACATGGAAGCGCAGGCAAAGGTCTCGTCCGCCGAACCCAGCCAGGAAAAAGCAGGCAAGAGAGATGCAAGATATCTACCCGTGCAAGGTCAAAAATGGGCCGTCATCATCGGCATCTCCAAGTACAAAGACTCCCGGATTGCCGGCTTGCGATACTCCGCCGCTGACGCACGGGCATTCAACAATTGGCTGGTTTCACAAAAAGGAGGGAGATATGCGCCATCCAGAGTTAAGATTTTCCTTGACTCGAAGGCAACGGCACAAAATATCAGGAATGCCCTCTTTAACTGGTTAGGACAAGCTCTCGAAGAAGATACGGTCATGATATATTTTGCCGGACACGGCAGCCCCCAGTCCCCCGATCACCCTCAAAATCTTTTCCTCCTGCCCTATGATGCCCAATATGATGATGTGGCCACAACCGGATTCCCGATGTGGGATATTGAAACAGCCCTGAAACGTTTTATTAAGGCACGGAAGGTTGTGGTGATCGCAGATGCTTGCCATTCTGGCGGCATTGGACAGTCCTTCGACGTCGCCAGACGTGCCACGAGAGGCATCACTATCAATCCCATAAGTTCTGGCATCCAGAATCTTTCCAAGATCGGTGATGGCATCGCCGTCATCAGCGCGTCAGATGAGAGACAGTTTTCCCAAGAAGGTCAGCAGTGGGGTGGAGGTCACGGCGTATTCACATATTTCCTCCTCAAGGGTCTCAATGGTGACGCAGACTACAACAAGGACAGCCATATCACCCTAGGAGAGCTGATCCCCTATCTGTCCGAGCAGGTCAGGCGAGAGACAGGCAATGCACAGTCACCAACCGTATCGGGTAAGTTTGACCCGGCATTAAGTATCGGTCAATGACGTTGATATAGCCGTTGAAGGAATGAATCTTTTCGATATATGAGACAGTTCTTTCGTGGCAGTGTAAAACATGTGAAAACAGAACGGGTATTTTTTACGTTTTCAGTAGTGTTGTTGTCCATCGATGCATCCAATAAAATACATAAGGAGAAATGTCTGATGAAACGATGCTGTATTCTACTAGTGTGTATCCTGTTTTTTGGTTCCTGTGCTCCCGTGACCGTTCAGAAATGTTACGAGGAATATCGATATGGGGAGGACGGAAAGGTCAAGCAACTATATAAAGAATGCATTACCCAGGTCCCCGAGAAAATGCCCCCCATTCATTTGAAACACCAGGATTTATACGAGTAGGGACGGGAAGAAAAGACCATCATAGGAGGGAAACCATGATGTACAAAAGGCTTCCAATTGTTATTGTTTTGTCCATATTCATTCTATCGTGTGCGACGGCGGGAAAAAGAATCGATGTGGAAGCGGTAAAACAGAACATAATAATCGGAAAATCGACCAAGGAAGATGTCATGCGAGTATGCGGTGAGCCAATAGATACGGAATACGACGCCAAGAACGAAATCGAGATATGGAGGTATGCCTATATGGATAAAAGTATAACGGGAGCGGGTGTTTTCACCTCTCTCGTAGGTGTCGGTTCCGAGTGGAAATCGGAAACCACCATGGTCGATATCCACTTCAAGAAGAATGTGGTTTGCGATATCAAATGCCAGACATCGAGCAAGACGAAGATGCACTATCAGTGAGTGATACGTGTCATAAGCAGGATCTGTCCGACAGGTGTCGCCCAAACGTGTTATATTCAAGACGGTTCTATTCTCTTTTTGAATCGATTATTTCAAGTTTAGGAAGTCATGAAAAGAATTTCCCGGAAGCTTTTACTATAAATTGAAGATATCTTCAAAAGTTGAAAAAGTTCAATTGGTAATCTCCACTCACTCCTTTCCCGCATTCAGAATTTTATTTATAAATAGAAAGCCGGAATGAATGGCAGGAGGCAACAAACTTTATCAACTAAAATTGCTGGCCCTTACGCCGAGGAGCCTCACCCTTTTATCCAGGTTGACTTTTTTCAGGCAGCGGAAAACCGCTTTCCTGATTTCTTCTTCCGAATCGAAGAAATCATGAAGCGTCGTTGCTCTTGTTAAGGTCTGGAAATCGCTGAATCTCACTTTAATCGTGAAGGTCCTGGCTTTGTATCCACTGCCTACCATGTCAGAGACGACTTCCTTGGTCAACGCAGCAAGTGTCTTTGCAATCTCCTGCCAATCTTTGACGTCAGTCTGAAAAGTGGTCTCCCTGCTGATTGACTTAGGCTCCCAGTGTGTTATCACGGGACTATCATCCAACCCTCTGGAAGCATAGTAGAGATACCTGCCGTACGAATTGCCAAATTCCATGATAAGCCGCTCCTGGGAAATGCCGGCTATTTGACCTATCGTAGTTATACGGATTTCCTTCAGCCGTTCTTCAGTCTTAGGTCCAACACCGTACAACTTCCTGACAGAGAGGGGCCATATTGTATCTTTAATGTCTTCTTCCCCCAGAATTGTCAGTCCATCAGGCTTCTTCATGTCAGAAGCAATCTTAGCAAGAAGCTTGTTCGGTGCTATCCCTATTGAACATGTGAGGCCTGTGTTGTCTCGAATGCCGATTTTGATACCGTGAGCAATGTCTTCTGATGAATCATTACTGACAGAAATATCAAGATAGGCTTCATCAATGCCCCCACTTTCCATACTAGGACAAATATCTGTGAGAACCCTCTTGAATGCATGGGAAGCGGCTAAGTACGTTTCATAGTCAACGGGGAGGGAAATAGCGTGTGGACAGAGCCTATAGGCTATCTTCAATGGCATGGCTGAATGAATACCATATTTTCTCGCTTCATAATTTGCCGTAGATACGACGCCTCTCCTGGAAGGATCTCCCCTGCCTCCAATAATAACAGGTTTGCCGATAAGTTCAGGCCGCCGTTTCTCTTCAACTGCAGCGAAAAAGGCATCCATGTCAATATGCAGAATTCTTCTTTTTGGGGAATCCATCAAGATGGCAGTACCGGTTTTTTTGAATAGTAGATGATTTATCTTAAAATGGATACTACAAGAACAGGAATAAAGTAAAGAACAGAAAAAATGATACAACCAATGCACAGCTTGTCAAACCATTTTACCCGACGAAGAAGCATCTCGTCCCAGTTCGTGCCTTCTATAAAATAACGGAAGCGAATTACTGCGCCTTGCTGAGAATACATTCCACAGGTAGCTGTTCGTGGCCGCCATATCAGCCGTGATGAATGTGGTGCTATACTCCGCATGTTTTTGTCTCCTTTCAATCTGGCATTGACAAGATCTAATTTTTCTCGATGGGAAGGCATTCATTGATTTTCCCCAAAGAAAATTGCCTATGTGTCTTGCTGCTCTTTGAGCTGTGCGGTTCTTTACCATAATGCTATATTATAGAACGTTCGTTCTATTGTCAAGGAAAAAATGATGCCCTTTCCTTGATACCAGTGAAGGCCTGCCAGCATTTGATCTCTTAACTTCCCGTACTGCAATCCCCTGCGATTAAAATATCCTCCGGCTCATAGAGACGGTAGGGAACAAGAGCCTGTAACGGGATTCGGCGACCTCGACAATCGCCATTAAAGTATCTACGGCGAATACACAATAGCTTATCTTGATCAAAAAAAGACGGGCGTGAAGACTATCGCGCAACGGTTTAGTTCTTCCAATTTACTACATATTCGCGACCGTGTTCATTGCATCATTTTTCACTGTTTCCGGGATAGTGTCAATATATGCAGTTCATGTGTTGCATTTACAGACATCCGCCAGACAATCAGCTCTCCGGCTTAACCGGTTGAGAGATATAGGTTTGCGGTTCCACCTGGTAGATGCCACTGCAAATGATCAAATCATCAACTTTTTTAAAATACAGGTACTTAGGGAGCACCTCTTTTATTGTT
>DNUI01000075.1 GCA_003508565.1 Syntrophaceae bacterium | reverse complement strand
ATTGTCCGCATGGCCCAGGACTTCTCCATGCGCTATCCGTTGATCGACGGACAGGGAAATTTTGGCTCTGTTGATGGAGACCCTCCTGCCGCGATGCGTTACACGGAAATCCGGATGGCGAGACTTGCCGAGGAGATGCTCGCTGACCTGGAAAAAGAAACGGTCGATTTTGTCCCCAACTACGACGCCTCCATGCAGGAACCCACTGTCCTGCCTGCACGAATCCCTGCGCTTCTGCTGAACGGCACTTCGGGGATTGCCGTGGGTGTGGCTACCAATATCCCGCCCCATAACTTACGCGAACTCATTGAGGGGACGATTGCCCTCATCCGCGCACCGGAGATCACGATTGAAGAACTGATGCACCATATCAAAGGACCCGATTTCCCTACTGCCGGTTTCATCAACGGGAGGGAAGGGATCATCTCCGCCTACCAGACGGGGCGGGGCTCCATCCGCATGAGGGCGAGAGCGATCATTGAGAGGAACGCGAGGAACGACCGGGAGAGCATTATCATTACGGAACTTCCTTATCTCGTGAACAAGGCCAACCTGATGGAGAAGATTGCCGACTTGGTAAAAGAGAAAAAGATCGAAGGTATTGCCGACCTCCGGGATGAGTCGGATCGGGACGGCATCCGTATTGTCATCGACTTGAAAAAAGATGAGCCCTCCGGAGTTATTCTGAACCAGCTTTACAAGCATACCCAGATGGAGACGACATTCGGCGTTATCATGCTGGCGATCGACCGCAGCCAGCCGAAGGTACTCAACCTGAAGGAGGTCCTTCAGAAGTTTGTCGATTTCCGCAAGGAGGTCATTACCCGGAGAACGATCTATGACCTGCGCAAAGCAAAAGAGAGAGCCCACATCCTGGAGGGGCTGATTGTTGCCCTCGATCATATTGATGCGGTGGTGCAGCTCATCAAGAAGTCCAAAAGCCCCCAGGAGGCGGCACAGGCGCTGTCCACACACTTTGGTCTTACGGAGATTCAGGCACGGGCTATCTTAGATATGCGTCTACAGAGGCTCACGGGGCTCGAGAGGGATAAGATCCTTGACGAGTACAAAGAACTGTCCCAGCTGATTATTACCTTGCAGGGTATCCTCGATGATCCGCAGAAGGTATTGGATATCATCGTGTTGGAACTGGATGATATCAAGAAGAAATACGGTGATGAAAGACGCACAGAAATCGTAGGGAGTATCGAGGATATTAACATAGAAGATATGATTGTGGAAGAAGACATGGTGGTGACCGTGTCGCATTCCGGATACATCAAAAGAAATCCCGCCAGCCTTTACCGCAGCCAGCGCCGGGGAGGAAAAGGGAAGGTAGGCATGGGGACCAAAGAGGAGGATTTTGTCGAGAAGATATTTATCGCCTCCACCCATCACTATATCCTGATCTTTACAAACGTAGGAAGGGTATACTGGCTGAAGGTATATCAGATACCCCAGGCCGGGCGGGCGGCAAAGGGGAAGGCAATCGTGAACCTGGTCAATCTTTCGCAGGGAGAGCGGGTAGCGTCCGTCCTCCCGGTGAAAGAGTTCACCGACGGGAAGTCCGTGGTCATGGTGACGAAACGGGGCATAATCAAGAAAACGGAGCTGGCGGCATACTCTAATCCACGATCAGGAGGGATTATTGCCGTTACGATAGATGAGGGGGATGATCTCATCGATGTTCAATTGACAAGGGGCGATCAGGATATCTTTTTAGGAACACGAAAAGGACAATCCATCCGGTTCCATGAGGGGGACGTGAGGGACATGGGAAGGACAGCCCGTGGTGTTATCGGGATCCGCATGGATGAAGACGACGCGGTAGTCGGGATGGAGATACCAACCGAGGGTAATTCCATCATAACCGTGTCCGAAAACGGCTACGGAAAGCGAACGGATGTGGAAGAATACCGACGGCAGAACAGGGGCGGACAAGGGGTAATCAATCTGAAGACGGTTTCGAAGATAGGAAACGTTTCCGGAGTTCTCCAGGTTACAGGTGAGGAAGACATCATACTGATCAGTGATGCGGGAAAGATTATCAGGTTGAAAGTAGCAGAAGTTCCCCTTTTGCACAGAAGCACGCAGGGGGTTAAACTTATTGAGCTTGATCCTGAGGAAAAACTGGTAGGAGTGGCCCGCGCCGAAAGGGAAGTAGAGGAAAAGGACAATGGCCTGTCATCAGAGGATGAAGCAGAAGAAGGGGCGGGAGATCTGGATTTCGTTGCCGGTGAAGAGGAAGATGTAACATAAATATTACGCGATGGTTCATGGCGGCTCAATATTCCCCCAACCTCCCTGTGCAAAGAGGGGCGATGGGGGATTTTTATTATCTTGTGTGACCGGGTACTATACTGAATGTTTCATAACATGATTGTGGAAGTTATAACGTTGTTTGTGATAGAGTGGCTGTAACATGAACAGATACAGAATCTTTGATCATACGGCAGATCTGGGAATGGAAGTATTCGGCAAAACGGTGCAGGAGCTGTTTGCGAATGCTGCCTTCGCCGTATTTGATACGATTAGCGACCTGAGCCGTGTACGCGCACGTGAGGAGAGAAAAATAGCCATCGAGGGGACGGGCTGGGAAGACCTCCTGGTAAACTATCTGCGGGAAGTCCTCTATCTTTTTAACGGCGAGGGACTTTTGCTGAAAGAGTATTCCATTATGGAAATAGATCCGCAACATTTGAAGGGGACAGTATCGGGGGAGCGCTTTGATTCGTCAAGGCACAGGATTAATATGGAAATAAAAGCGGTAACCTATCATCAGGTTACGGTCAGAGAAACATCGGATAGATGGGTGGGAAGGGTTATTTTTGATGTCTGACGACTTCGTAAAAAGGTCATATGCTGCGTTGCGCTGCATCTCTCGTCACTGCGACGTGCGTCGGTGTACGCCTCCTCGTGATTTGCGCGCCTTGCCTCTGGAGTTTTTACGAAGCCGTCTATTTCAACACAGTTTATAATTTTTTTGTGAGAACATAATGACTGGACTTAAGAAAATTGATGATTGCCGGTGGATGGTTCCCCAGACCGGTGGTATGAAGGTCCCGGGAATCATTTATTCAAGCGAACGTCTCATCAGGGAAATGGGAGCCGATGAAAGCCCCAAGCAGGTGGCGAATGTGGCGCACCTGCCCGGAATTGTGAAGTATTCCCTGGCCATGCCCGATATGCACTGGGGCTACGGTTTCCCCATAGGCGGTGTGGCTGCCTTCGATCTTCAAGACGGCATTATTTCCCCGGGCGGTGTCGGCTACGATATCAACTGTGGATGCAGGCTTGTTACGACACGCCTCGTGTATGAAGATGTCAGGGAACGCATGCGTGACCTGGTCGGTGCACTTTTTCGTGATATTCCTTCCGGTGTGGGTTCCAAGGGTCCCCTCAAGCTTTCTCCGAAAGAGGAAAGAAAGGTTCTGATTGAAGGGGCAAAGTGGGCTGTGGACAACGGTTATGGGACAGACGAGGATCTGGAAACCACCGAAGACATGGGGGCAATAGCGGATGCCGACCCTGAAATGGTCAGTGCCCGGGCCCTTGAACGCGGACGGGAGCAGTTGGGCACCCTGGGATCGGGGAACCATTTTCTGGAGATCGAGGTTGTTGAGAAAATTTTTGATGCAACGGCGGCCTCCGCCTTCGGACTGGAAGAAGGTCAGATTACCGTCCTTATTCACAGCGGATCCCGGGGTCTCGGCTATCAGGTCTGTGATGATTACCTGGCCAGGATGGTGAAACATCTTGGCGAACTTAACATACCTCTTCCTGACAGGCAGTTAGCCTGTGCCTATCTGGATTCGCCGCGAGGGAAGGAGTACCTTGCCGCCATGGCCTGTGCCGCCAATTACGCCTGGGCGAACCGCCAGATGCTGATGCACTGGACAAGAGAGACCTTCCAACATGTTTTGAAAAAGGGACCCCGGGAATTGGGCATGCGCTTGCTTTACGACGTCTGCCATAACATCGCCAAGATCGAAACGTGCGTCGTCGATGGAAAAGAGGCCACACTGTGTGTACACCGGAAAGGCGCGACACGGGCGTTTCCCCCGGGTCACTCCGCCCTTCCTGCGAGATACCGCAAAGTCGGTCAACCGGTCTTAATCCCCGGCGATATGGGAACGGGTTCCTATGTCCTTGCCGGAACGGAGAAAGCCTTTGCGGAAACGTTTGGGAGCACCTGTCATGGCGCCGGGCGTCTCATGAGCCGGACCCAGGCAACAAAGGCGAGCCGTGGAAGGGCAATAGCGCGGGAAATGGCTGATAAAGGTATCATCATTATGGCCAGCGGCAAAGGAACGCTGCAGGAGGAGATACCGGAGGCATACAAGAATCTGGATCAGGTAGTAGATGTTGTTCACAAGGCCGGCATCTCCAAAAAAGTCGCCAAGCTTAGGGCGCTGGGCTGCATCAAGGGATGAGTTTTTTACCTTGACATGACAATGTGACTCCCCTATATTCGGACCGATTTTCACATAAGTGTAATCTAACTGGCTTAGAACGTAACGTTTTTGTATATACAGTCCACCTCCGAACATCCCACCGGATTACTTCGGGTCACTAACTATAAGGAATGTAAATAATTATAAAAGTCAATATGTGTAAATAGGAGCAACCCTCTTTCCACCCACTTTTCGGGGCGGGGAAGAAGTGAAGAAACGGCGCTCATCCACGAACAAGAAAAGGATCATGTGATGCCAAAACGTCCTGACATTCACAAAGTATTAATTATCGGTTCCGGTCCCATCGTGATCGGTCAAGCGTGCGAGTTCGATTATTCGGGCACCCAGGCGTGCAAAGCCTTACGGAAGCTCGGGTATGAGATCGTCCTGGTAAATTCCAACCCCGCCACGATCATGACAGATCCGGGAATGGCCGATGCCACGTATGTGGAACCTCTGAATCTGCAGTACCTGACTGAAATAATCGAAAATGAACGTCCCGACGCAATTCTGCCCAATCTCGGCGGCCAGAATGGCCTCAACCTTACTTCGGAGCTCCACCGAGCGGGTGTCCTCGAGAAGTACGGCGTCAAGGTCATAGGAGTTCAGGTGGATGCCATTCAAAGGGGAGAAGATCGCATTGCCTTCAAGGAGACGATGAACAAGCTGGGGATCGAGATGCCCGAGAGCGAACCCGCGTACAGTGTTGAAAAAGCTAGTGAGATCGCCGCGAGAATCGGCTACCCCGTGGTTATCCGGCCCGCGTATACCATGGGTGGAACCGGAGGAGGCTTGGTCTACAACCTTGAAGAGCTCCGCACCGTCGCAAGCCGTGGCATATCTGCGAGCCTATTGGGGCAGATTCTCATAGAGGAGTCGGTGCTCGGCTGGGAAGAGCTGGAGCTCGAGGTCGTGCGCGACGCCAAGAACCAGATGATCACGGTCTGCTTCATCGAGAACGTGGACGCCATGGGGGTGCACACGGGAGATTCCTACTGCACGGCTCCCATGCTTACCATTGACCCCGCTCTCCAGCAGCAGCTGCAGAAATATTCGTATGACATTGTCGAGGCCATACAGGTAATCGGTGGTACCAACATCCAATTTGCCCACGATCCCGAAACGGGGCGGGTGGTCGTAATCGAGATCAATCCCAGAACTTCGCGCTCTTCTGCGTTGGCCTCAAAGGCGACGGGTTTTCCCATTGCGTATGTCTCATCACTCCTCGCCGGGGGTCTTACCCTTGAAGAAATGCCTTACTGGCGTGAAGGGACCCTTGAAAAATATATGCCCTGGGGGGACTATGTGGTGGTAAAATTTGCCCGCTGGGACTTTGAGAAATTTTCAGGCGCCGAGGACAAACTGGGCACCCAGATGCGGGCGGTAGGCGAGGTCATGAGCATCGGGAAGACGTACAAAGAAGCCTTCCAAAAGTCCATTCGATCACTTGAAAAGGGCCGTTACGGACTTGGTTTTGTGAAGGATTTCCACGAGAAGACACTCGAAGAACTCATGGATCTCCTCTATGAGCCCTCCAGCGAACGGCAATTTATCATGTACGAGGCTCTGAGAAAAGGAGCCTCTGTTGAAGACCTCCATAAAAAAACCTACATCAAGTCCTGGTTTATCGAACAGATGAAAGAGCTTGTAGAGCTTGAGGAGCAGATTCGCACGTATCGCATGAAGACCCTGCCCGATGAACTGTTACGGCGGGCAAAAAAGGACGGGTTTTCAGACCGGTACCTTGCCATGCTCCTTGGTGATTCTGAAAAGTTATTACGAGAGCGGCGCCTGGCGCTGGGGATGAAGCAAAGCTGGGAACCTGTACCGGTCAGTGGCGTGGAAGATGCGGCATATTATTACTCGACGTACAATGCCCCTGACAAAGTGACGGTAAGCGATCGCAAAAAGATCATGGTTTTGGGGGGTGGCCCCAATCGGATCGGCCAGGGGATCGAATTCGATTACTGCTGTGTTCATGCCGCCTTTGCCATCCGTGATGAGGGTTACGAATCCATTATGGTGAATTGTAACCCTGAGACGGTTTCCACGGACTACGATACCTCCAATAAACTCTATTTTGAACCCCTTACCGTGGAGGACGTGCTGAGCATCCATGACAAGGAGAAACCTGACGGAGTGATCGTCCAGTTCGGGGGACAGACCCCGCTGAATATTGCCAATGAACTCCACCAGGCAGGCGTCACGATTATCGGAACTTCTCCGGAGACCATCGATCTTGCTGAAGACAGGGACCGTTTTCGCCAGATGATGAAGAAGCTGGGCATTCCCATGCCGGAGTCGGGAATGGCGAGTACCCTTGCGGAGGCCATAAAGATTGCCGGGAAAATAGGCTATCCCCTTATGGTTCGGCCGTCTTACGTTCTCGGCGGGCGGGGCATGGAAGTGGTTCACGACGAAGATATGCTTAGACGTTATGTGGCTGCCGCAGTAGGGGTGACGCCGGAGCGTCCCATACTCATAGATAGATTTCTGGAAAATGCGATCGAGGCAGAGGCGGATGCGATTTCCGACGGAACCGATGCCTTTGTCCCCGCGGTCATGGAGCACATCGAGCTTGCCGGGATACATTCGGGGGATTCGGCCTGTGTGATTCCACCCCTCAGCATTCCCGTGCGGCATATCGATACTATCTGCGAATACACAAAAAAGATCGCCGTGGAATTCAATGTCGTCGGCCTTATGAATATCCAGTATGCCATAGCCGACGATGTGGTGTACATCCTGGAAGCGAATCCGCGGGCCTCCAGAACGGTACCCCTCGTATCCAAAGTCTGTAACATTTCCATGGCGCGCATTGCCACCCAGGTCATGCTGGGGAAGAAACTCACGGATCTGAACCTCAACAAGAAAATCATCAGGCACTTCGGCGTAAAAGAAGCGGTGTTTCCCTTCAATATGTTCCAGGAAGTGGATCCTGTTCTGGGGCCGGAGATGCGTTCCACCGGGGAGGTCCTTGGACTCGCCGATTCTTTCGGACTTGCCTTCTATAAAGCACAGGAAGCCGCCCAGCAAGCGCTACCCGATAAGGGCACCATCTTGATTACCGTGGAGGATAAAGACAAGAGGGGAGTCCTCTCGGTAGCACGAGAATTTCAAAACCTCGGATTCCAGATCAGGGCAACAGAGGGTACCTGCCTGTTCCTCCTCAAGGAGGGTATCAAGGCAGAACCTATTCTGAAGATGCATGAGGGACGGCCGAATATCGTTGATTGCATCAAGAACAGGGAAATCCAGCTGGTTATCAATACACCCAACGGAAGGCTTGGAAAGTACGACGATTCCTACATAAGGAAAAACGCGATCAAGTACAAGATTCCCTACATCACGACAATCGCGGCGGCGGTTGCGGCTGCTAAAGGGATTGCGGCAAACCGCCAGGGACACAGCCGTGCCAAATCTCTGCAGGCATATCATACGGATATCAAGTGATCGAGAAAAGGAAATACAGATGAGCGAAATTCGCGACAATTGTGGAGTATTCGGGATCTCCTCAAGTACCGAGTGCGTGGATGATATCTACAGCGGCCTCGATTTTCTCCAGCACCGGGGTCAGGAATATTGTGGCATCGCAACCTTCGATGGAAAAATCCATATGGTAACCCATTACGGCAAAGTGGCCATAACCTTCGATGACCGGGAACTGGCATATCTGAAGGGCAACATGGGTATCGGTCATGTGAGCCTGTGGGAGCGTCAGCCGGTTACCTCGCAATCGCGGCTGGGAGAGATTGCCATAGCCTTTAGTGGGAATATCATGAATGCCGATACGCTTATACGGGAGCTGAAAAATCAGGGCAAAGCGTTCTATCGCGGGTACAGCGTTGAGATTCTCTCGCAGATCATCATTGAAGCGGGGGATATTGTATCCGGCATAACCGCCATAGCGAACAAGGTGAAAGGCGCCTACTGCCTCATCATCCTCGCGCGCGAAGGGATCTATGCCGCAAGGGACTGCTATGGTTTCCGTCCCCTCGTCCTGGGTCAGGATGCGGGACGTTATGCGGTAAGTTCAGAATCGCGTGCATTCCAGAACCTGGAGATGGAGGTAGTGCGGGATGTCCGCCCCGGCGAAATCGTCCTGATAGATCAGAACGGTTTTCATACGGTGCAACAGCTGAAATCACCCCGCAGAGCCCACTGCGCCTTTGAATGGGCCTATACGGCCAGTATCGATTCCGTCATTGACGGTCTTTTTGTGCAGGAGGCACGCAATAACCTGGGGCAAAGCCTTGCGAAACGAGACATTGATGAGGGAGGCCTTTCAGCAGACGTCGTTTCTCCGGTTCCCATGTCTGGAATTGGTCATGCCCTTGGGTACCACAGGCGCTCCGGGATCACCTACCAGGAGGTATTTCTGTATAACCGTTATGCAGACCGCAGCTATACCCAGTCTACCCAGGCTGCACGGGAAAAGATGGCCAAACGGAAGCTTTCCGTCCTCCCCTATGCCGTTGAGGGGAAACGAATTGTCCTCTGCGATGATTCAATCGTCCGGGGAACACAGATCCTCAACAAAGTGAAGGATCTGAAAAAAGCGGGCGCCAGAGAAGTCCATGTCCGGATTGCTTGTCCTCCTCTTATGTACCCCTGCGATTATGGAGTTTCAACACGCTCGTATGAAGAGCTTGCTGCTAGGCAATTCTTCAGATCAGGAAACATTACGACGATGAAAAAACTGAGAGAGCTTGAAGCGTGGATAGCCTCCAAGATCGGTGCGGATTCGGTGAAATACAACAGCATTGGTGCGTTTGTGAAAGCCCTGGGCATTCCGAAGAATGCCCTGTGTCTAAAATGCTGGGACGGTGTAAGTCCCCTGGTCGAAACCTGAGTGCAACGTGTAACAACGTCCTGAACAATATCCATGCAAAACAGAATTCTTTATTGTCCCACTCCGGAACTGGTAGAAAAATCTCTCATCACTTGACCCCTTGAATCCTCACGCTATCGGTTTTAGCCGATGGTGTACTTGACCTAACACATCAGTATATCCCCGTCTGACAACCGGCTGCGAGGATACTTCCCAGCTCTCGACACCTTACAAGATCATCTTTGGTGAGCGTCCCCCGGGAGATGACAGGATCATACACGAGTTTGAACTTGTAGCCCTGCGCAATCCGTTCGATGGCTCTCAGGGCGCCTGTACCGTCGTTTCCCGCGCTTATAAAGATGACATAGGGCTTTCGGAAGACTTTATCCTGGGCTCCGTAAAATGTCCTGTCAAAAAAATCCTTGACCATGCCCGACATGTAACCGAAGTTTTCCGGTGTACCAATGGCCACGCCGTCCGCTCCCAAAAGATCATCAAGGGTCGCATCCCGGGCCTTCTTCAGTATGGCTACCGCATTTTCGATGATCAGGACTCCCTCTGCCACGGCCTGCGCCATCTTTTCAGTGGTTCCTGTTTGTGAGTGATATATAATTAATATTCTTGTCATCGTGTTCATATCTCCTTTCTGACAGGCAGAGGGGATGAGAGACGCAAGGTGTGGAACATTTTTTTATTTTTTACATCTACAGTGCTTGACAATATATCCCATTTCATTACAATACTATTGTAAAAAAGCAATAAGAACAAATTTTTTTATGGAGGAAAAAATATGCCAACGTATGAGTATCTCTGTCAAACCTGCAAAAAAGAGTTTTCCTTGATACAGAGTTTCAAGGAACATGAAAAAAGTAAAGTTACATGTCCGAAATGTAAGAGCAAGAAGGTAAAACAGCTTATCTCCCTATTCACGGCTAAAACCAGCAGGAAAAGCTAACACAGTATCTTGAGTATCTGCTTCAAGCTTTTGGAATGAAGCAGCAGGTGTATACGTACGCCTGCGCTATAAGGTATGTTGTATTTCGGATGTGATCAGCAATTGTAAGAGGCCGTTGCGATGATAAAAACAGCTATTTCCATATCTGCCCTGCTCATCTTCCTTGCAACATCTGTTGATTGTTGGGCCTTTCGATGTGGCAGCGGTGTTGTCAGTACCGGTGATTCCAAAGCAAGGGTGCTTTTCGAGTGCGGCAAGCCCACGTCAAAGGAAAAGGCAGGTACGAAGAAAAAGGCCGGACAGCATAGAAAGGCTGAAAGAACAAGAGATAAAGAACGTGCTGCTCCACACACAACAGTACACGCAAAAACCAAACCGATAGAAAAGTGGTATTATAATTGTGGAGATAATGATTTTATTTATGTCCTTACCTTTGAAGGAGGCACGCTGAAAAGCGAAGAAACGGAGGGTTACGGTAAAGGTACCTCTCATTGCCGGGGCCGTTAGGAGAAATGAGGGAACACATATGGACGCGATGGATGCGATTCTTTCCAGAAGAAGTATTCGTAAATATACAAAAGAACCGGTACCGGAGAAGGTATTGAAGGAAATATTAGATGCTGCCATGAGCGCTCCCTCGGCAGGCAACCAACAGCCATGGCATTTTGTGGTAATCAATAATCGGGAAATACTGGATGAAATACCCAACTTTCACCCCTATTCTCATGCCTTAAAGATGGCTTCCGTAGCAATTCTTGTGTGTGGTGACCTGGAATTGGAACAACACAAGGATTTTTGGGTACAGGATTGCTCCGCTGCAACAGAAAATATCCTGGTTGCGGTTCATGCAAAAGAATTAGGGGCAGTATGGCTCGGTCTCTATCCGAGAGCTGAGCGTGTTGCGGGCATGCGGGCACTTCTGGGCATTCCTGACCATGTGGTTCCCCTCGCGATAATCCCCATCGGTTATCCTGCAGAGGAAAAACCGCCTGCTATGCGATTCAATGCCTCGCGAATACACTACAACAAGTGGTAATGAGCAGCCTCGTTGCATCTCACCATTAGGGAATTATTCCCCAAAGAAAGGGGAATACTTCCTCAATGAAACAGAATGATTCTCCCTTAACATTCCTTTAACGTGTTGTTATTACATGACAACTTATATTTTTCATGGTGTGGAACAGAACTTGCTATCAATAAGGCAAACCACGCGAAAGGAGGTGAAACGAATGAAGAAACTGATGTCAATTATTATTTCTATTCTCTTTGCACTTTCAGTATCCGGTCTCTGCTTCGCACAGGGTGCTCCGGCTCCGAAGGCTGATGAGAAGAAGGCGGCAGAAGAGGTGAAAGCACCAGAGAAGAAGAAAGCTAAGAAGGCTAAGAAGGCTCCGAAGGCGAAGAAGGAAAAGAAGGAAAAGAAGGAAAAGAAAGACGAGCCAGTTCCGCCGGCACCAGAAAAGAAATAAGCTGTGTAATCTTAGTCTGATTATACGCAATTCTTCAAAAGGGGCTCTGAGAAATCAGAAGCCCCTTTTGAAGTTTCATGCACACGAGATCCTGCCGTGTTACATTGTTCCTATACCTCTTCTTCTCTTACGAGCTGTGGTAATGCGCATAAATCGAGGTGTTTCGCCGCATCCATGCCCGCGCGCAACGCCAGAAGATTTACCTCCTCTGTCCCTTTAGGAACCCTCGCCATGAGGGCATCTTCCAGGCTTTTTGCAGTTACGTTCTTATACAAGTGACCAAAAGCTCCCAACGCCACCATGTTCGCTGCCATCGTATTACCTGTTTCCTGCCGCGCAATGCGTGTAAAGGGGAGAGCGGCCACCCTTCCCGTGGGGACTTTTTTGACGTACGTGGTATCTACGATCAATAACCCCTTGGGGTTAAGATCCAGAAAATACTTGTCGCAGGATGCCTGGTTCATTGCCACAAGCAGTGTCGGGCGGGATGCTTTAGGATAATCAATTTCTTTGCTGCTTATCACAACATCGGCCTTGCAGGTTCCACCTCTGGCTTCCGGGCCATAGCTCTGGGTCTGACACACATACTTGCCGTCATAAACTCCCGCCGCTTCGGCAAGGACGATTGCGGCCATAATAATACCCTGGCCGCCGGAGCCGCAAAAGCGAATTTCGTTACGATAATCATTTTCAATCATGTTTTCTCAGTCCTCATAGAGTGTTCTTAAACAGAAATTACTTTTTTAACGATGCCTTCGCCTGTTCTTGAACTAGTTGATATTTCTCCAGGTAGGAAGGCTTATCTGAGTCCGTGAGGACGCCGATAGTGACGTTACCTTCCAAATCCTCAGTGTTCATCTGTTTCGCTTTTTGCATCGTTACCGCGTGTTCCTGAAACCATTTCATCATTTTTACCGGGGACCCCATCTTATTTCGTCTTCCGAACTGAACATGGCAGTTAGATAAGATCTCTACCACGCTGAACCCCTTTTTTTGTATCGCTCTCTCTATCAGACTATCCAGAAGCTGTACATGAAATACTGTTCCGCGGCCGACGAAGGATGCCCCGGCAACCATCGCTAATTCCGATATGGAAAAGGCATTTTCGATATGCCCGTACGGGGTGGTGGTTGTCATGCTCCCATACGGTGTTGTGGGGGATTGCTGGCCCCCTGTCATTCCATATATCTGGTTGTTTATGATTATGGCAGTCAAATCCATATTTCTTCGCGCCGCATGAATAAAATGGTTACCGCCAATTGCCGTTGCATCACCATCCCCCATGATAACAATAACATGCAGGGAATTTTTTGCCAGCTTAATGCCGGTGGCGAACGTTAACGCGCGTCCGTGGGTAGTGTGCAATGTGTTGAAATCCGCGTATACTGTCATGCGGCCCGAGCACCCGATGCCCGACACCAGGACAACGTCATCTTTGTGCAAACCTGATCGGTCTATGGCCCGGATGAGCGAACCCAATACGATTCCGTTTCCACAGCCCGGACACCAGATATGAGGAAATTTCTTGTCATGGCGTAAGTATTTATGTGTTAATCTGGTTATTTCTTCAGGCACTAGTCTCTCATTTCATCTGTATCAGCTGGCTATAAATTTCTTCTGGGGTAATCAATTGGCCGTCGACACGGTTGTATGTAGTTACCCGTGTATCTTTCTGATTCACTCGTTTCACTTCCCTGCTGATCTGTCCCAGATTCATTTCGGGTACCAGCACGGCCCGGCACTGGTTAAGAACGGTCTCCACAGACTCTCGAGGGAAGGGAAACAGGGTCACAAGCTGTAAAAGTCCCGCGCGGATACCCAGTTGGCGGACATCAAGGACTGCCTGGCGGGCGGAACGGGTTACGGAACCATACGCGATGACGGCGATTTCCGCATCTCCCATCATGAATGATTTGATCTTCTGAATCTCATGAAAACCCTGAGTAATTTTACGATAAAGGCGTCTTATCAATTCATCTGTCTCATCCGGTCTCTGGGTGGGAAAGCCACGGACATCGTGTGAGAGACCTGTGATATGATAAGGATACCCCTCTCCAAAAACCGCCATAGGCGGCACTCCTGTGCTCGTAACTTCATATGGTATATACCATTCCGGAGGCATTTCAGGTTTGATGCGATCAATGATCTTGATTTCCTCGGGAGAGGGCATTGTGACCGTTTCCCGGGTATGGGCAACTGCTTCGTCGGACAGGATGATCACGGGAACACGGTATTTCTCCGATAAATTAAAGGCCTCAACAGTGATTTCAAAAGAATCACGCACTGTGGAAACGGCAAGGACAATAATGGGATGATCCCCGTGAGTCCCCCAGCGTGCCTGCATTACATCACCCTGAGAGGGGTGCGTGGGTAATCCTGTGCTGGGCCCGCCGCGCATTACATTGACGATGACGCAGGGCACTTCCGCCATACATGCAAATCCGATGTTTTCCTGCATGAGGGAAAAGCCGGGACCGCTTGTCGCCGTCATGCTCTTGACGCCGGCGAGAGACGCACCAATGACTGCGCCTATACTGGCGATCTCGTCTTCCATTTGAATAAACGTGCCGTCCATCTGTGGCAGCCGGATAGACATCCCTTCGCTGATTTCAGAGGCGGGGGTGATGGGATACCCTGCAAAAAAGCGGCATCCTGCTGCCAGGGCACCTTCTACGATCGCTTCATTGCCTTGCATCAGCAGTATGTTCTTTCTCTTAGCTCCTGTGCGGTTCATGATTTGGTATTCCCGACTGGTTTGCGTTCCTTCACCGTGATTGCAAAATCCGGACAGTGTAATTCGCAAAAACGGCATCCGATACACTCATCGGGACGTTCAATGACAGGTGCGCCCATATCGTTTAAGCCAATGACTTTTTTGGGGCAGAACTCACTGCAAATACCGCATGCTTTACACCATGCACTGATGATGACAGGATCATAATGTTTTTTACTTTTTTTTGATTTTCCTTCGGCAGGAAGCCTGGATTTACCTGTCACGGTGGCATCTCTTTTTACGAACTCTTGTATAATCCGGAGGTCTGTCACGGCATATTCCATTGATGGCCATACTACACGCGCGCTCACTATCATGATGGGGTCGTTCCGTCAAGACAGTTTTTCGCTATGGTTATTTGAGGATACACAACTATTACCTTGTTATTTTGTTCATTGTTCATATAAAATGCACAAATATTGAAAGCGGTCACATGAAATACGCATGTCGTGTGGTGAGGTTTACGAGATGAAAAGCCAAAAGCCAGCGGAACAAGTTACATCAGCGGTGTCCGGCCGGCATGGTGTTGTGAAAGAACCGTATGCACCAGCCGTATGCCGTACGGTCATCTTCAATTCGAGCACTGTCATTCCGATAAATCTGCTCAACACGTTGAAGTACGAGTATCTTCGCCGTGAACTCTGGGTGCCCCTGGAGCATCGAGAAGGGAGAATCACGGTGGTTGTCGATGATCCCGGAAATATCCTGAAACGGGATATGATCGAAAATCTTTTCAAAACAAAGGCAATAGAATACTGCGTGGCCTCAAAGGCTGACATCCTGAAGTTTATCGACCACTTCTATGGTATTGACGATACCGGCGAGCCCCTTTCCTCGAGCAAAATGACGAATGGTGCCGGAGAAGGGGAAGCGGTCAAGGAGGAGCAACCCGCTGTTTCCGAGGCAGACAGCAAGATTATTATCAATCTCGTCAACGATCTCATCCACGAAGCCTATGTCCGGCGTGCTTCGGACATCCATATTGAACCCGATATAAAAGACCACGTCGTCAATGTACGGTTCCGGATAGACGGTGAATGTATCCCCTATAAAACGCTCCCCTACGAGTACCGGTCCCCTATTGTGTCCCGGGTCAAGATCATGTCAAACCTGGACA
>DNUI01000088.1 GCA_003508565.1 Syntrophaceae bacterium | reverse complement strand
TCTTTGTGAGTACATTTTTACTGGGGTTTCTCATTGAATTAATCGGCCGTCTTGTTAAAATAAATAACAAGGATCTCGTTAGTCTTGTTCTGTTAGGTACCATGAAAAATCAGGGCATCGCCGGTGGTCTCGCTATATCCTTATTTACAAGAGAATCAGCCCTTCCTGCGGCAGTGTCCAGTGTGTTTATGATCCTTTTCTTCATATGGCTTGATATCAAGAGGCGCGGGAGAAAGTGAATTGATGTTCCATCATTTTTTAAATATTTTGATCTGTCTCTGTTATTTATACTACGTACGACTTTAGTGTTCTGTGAAATTTTACTGGAGATAGATCCGATATTCGTGAATGCAGTCTATTTATTTCCGGTGAAACACGCAGTTTTAGGAGGGTAATTTTTCATGCGATATTGAGTGTGTAGTCCTTCCGGAAATGGTGTCGTTATGGTTTTCTCTAAGAATGCAAACAAAAATCAGTAACATGGGGAAAATTATGGGGATGGAATTTCCCTCCTTGACTGTCCATGCAGATGAGAGTATATTTTATGTAATAGTATTTCCTACCTATCCCTTATTAATCTCACAGCCTAACATTTAACCTTTTGGAGTGTAGTATGAAAACGAGCTGCCGAAAGGTACCGATATGAAGCCTCCGGGGGGACAGCAATGTTCCCTTTGGGGGTATCCCTGTATGATCACAATACCTTAAAGAGGGTTCTCGTCAAACAAAGGATATATGATTATTATTTTGGTGCAGCAGGAAACCAGTAAGCCGGATTTGAGGTGATCTCTAGTAAATTTTCAGAAATAGAACACTTGAGGACAAAGGAGGGATTATTATGTCAGTATACAGTATTATTGAACTCGTGGGAACCAGCCCGACATCGTGGGAAGATGCTACCCAAAGAGCCCTGGCGACGGCTTGCAGGACACTTGAAGATCTTAGAGTTGCAGAGGTTATTAAACAGGATGTTACTGTTGAAAATGGTAAGATAACATCCTTCAGGGTAAGACTCAACATATCATTCAAATATCATGAACGTGCTTGAGCGGATTAGGTTTACACTACCACGCATAACAATAAAGGGGAATCAAAAGCCGGAAATCTACGAGTGGGGTATGCGGCGGCGCATCTTCAGACTCTATGGAGAGCTGAAATTGTTTGAAGTCCAATTAACAGAACACAGTGCCTGACGGAGTCTGGGCGATCTGCTCTCACATCTTGACCAGATCGAGGCGCGTGTGGGTCAACTCCACCTTCCTGTGACGTTCATGCCCATGTTGTATACGCTGCGGCAACATATCAACAGGGATCGGGAACGTCTGAAGAAGCTTTGGGGCAATGATGGATCGGGTTCATCTATCGATGAAAAGGAAATAGTAGGTGGAGAAGTAACCGATAAAAAACGATAACCAATGACTGATATACCCTCGACTACAAGTCGAGGGGTTCTAAAATTGGTTGATTGAAATCAACTGTTTCGTCATACCGTACTTGATACGGGGGTATCCAGAACCTTAATGGTCCGTTTTCCTGGATTCCGGCTCATGGGCCGGAATGACAAGTCGCTTCGCGACAATTAAAACTTCGCTTCTCCTAAAGGCGAGGGGTTTCAACCATCCTTGAGAGGAACACTAATCTCACAATATCCTCTCGGTATCAGTGAATGTAGGAAGTAGGGGGATGCATAGAGATGATTACAGAAATTCAGACTGATGTCTACCGGAGGATTGTCGAGCAGACGAACGATGCAATTATCTTCGCCGATCGGGAAGGGATCATTCGAATCTGGAATCAGGGTGCTGAGTCTGTGTTTGGATTCCCTGCTGAAGAAGTGCTGGGGAAAAGTCTGGACGTCATCATCCCGGAAGAACTGCGCAAAAGGCATTGGGAGGGTTACAGCAAAGCTGTCGCAAAGGGCAGAACAAGAGCAGGGGATCGTGTGATGGCTACTCGCGCTCTTCACAAAGACGGGAGCAGACTGTATGTTGACATGAGCTTTGCGGTAATTGTTGATGATTCTGGCCATACGGAAGGAGCGCTGGCGATTGGGCGGAATATCACAGAGCGATACCTGGCCGACAAGGCCCTCAGAAAACATGTGGCCGAACCTGAAATTAAGGGGAAATCCTCCGAATGAAGCATCCTCTCGCGCAAGTACGTATACACCCTGTAATTCGGGAAAGTGAATTAACAAATTCAGGAGGATTATTATGAAACCAATCGGACCGATGATGTGGGAACACCGGTTAATTGAAAAAATGCTAAGGTTGTTTGATGGTGAAATCGAAAAGATCAACGAGAACAAAAAAGTGGACACTGTCTTTATCGATACTGCTGTTGACTTCATCAGAACCTATGCGGACAGGACGCATCATGGGAAAGAAGAAGATATTCTTTTTCGGGATCTTGCAAAAAAGACCCTTTCGCCAGAACACGCAAGAATCATGAACGAACTCATCGAAGAACACAAATACGCGAGGAAAGCTGTAGGTAACCTGATAGCAGCCAAGGAGAAATATTTGACAGGTGAAGACACTGCTCAGGAAGTAATCAGCTACCTGAAGGAACTCTCCCGGTTCTATCCTCAGCACATCGCAAAGGAAGACAAGCATTTCTTTTTCCCCTGCATGGAGTATTTCACGAGAGAAGAACAGGATGCAATGCTTCTCGAATTCTATGAGTTCGACAGGAAAATGATTCATGAAAAATATAA
>DNUI01000142.1:14741-18815 GCA_003508565.1 Syntrophaceae bacterium | reverse complement strand
TTTTGTATAGACATAAACACTACTTTGCTCATGTGAGACTTCCAGTCGCTGCAGATCTGTCGCTTCCCTAATGATTCCCTCCGACCTGAGAAAGCCTACTGCGAGATCTTCTCTATGATTGCCGTTGCATGCGATAGTTATGATCTTTTGCCCATTGAGAAATATCTCGAGGGGTACCTCTTTAATTACATCTGCAGATGTTTTCACGAAACAATCATTTTTGTACTGATGAATATCAAATCTTTCGATATCCGCCTTTATCATCATTTCCCTACTTCTCTCTCAAAATACGGTAATCACCTGCTCTAATCGTGAGTTTTGATATATCAAAGTATTCCATCAACGGTATAATGAATTTTCTGGATAGGCCGGTCAACTCCTTGAAGCTTGCCGGTGTGGCTTTTGCATCTTTTATAAGGAGATTTTTATAATTTTCTCTGAGTTTGACCAAGATTTGTTTATGAAAATAAAGATCTTCATTTATCTTAACAAGAGTTCCTTCCTTGAGCATTACATTGAGAACGCTCTCTGCCAGGTTTTTCTGGTGAACAAATTTTTCCATAACCTCCTTGATGGTGGGAGGGGTCAGCCCTGCCCCGAGATAGATTCCTTCCATTGTATTGCGGAGCTCATCCAGATCGCCCTTTAAATCTACACGATGCCCAGCGATACGAAGGTTTTCCCTCTCAATGACCATCTCTCCTTTACTTTCCAAATCTTTCACTGCCATATTGAAAAGCCTTGGATTTACAAACCGATCTGTAATGTTGCGCAACTCCTCTTTTAAAATTCCCTCTTTCAGGGGATGCCGTTCGTGGTATGCCCTCAATTCCTGCATAATCTTCATTTGGAAATTCTGAAACACAGGAAAAAATATAAACCTTGATTCATCACCCTCTAAAATAACAACCTTGCTTTCAGAAGTCATGGATTTGAGAATTTTTTTCAGGCAGCTTTGATGAATCCCTGTCCTTATGACAAGTTCGAGTAGATCAATACCCTCAATTCCTGATCGCTCAATAATACGAGCAACTCTCTCTGAATCAGTGCCACCATATAGCCGATCAAATTCAAAAAGTGCCTTTTCAGAATTTCTTTTGTGTTTTTTGGACAGGGGATCTATTATTATACCTCCTCCAACCGTAGTAACAGGCGAATAGCTTCTAATGACAAATCTGTCTCTGGCCATAGCAACAATCGGGGATTCTGGAATAACTTGTGCGTAGCCCTTGCCTCCCGGTTCCATTTCTTCCTGATTGAGGAGTATTATCCGGCCGATAACTTCATTAGTCCCCACGTGAAATCTCACCAGGCTTCTGTTCTTCAATTTTCTGTCGTTGTGTGATAAATACTCAATAAATACATCCAGCCGGCTCGATGGCTTAAGCATGTGCGGGCGAGACAGGACATCACCCCTTGCAATTGTGGCCTTTTCGACTCCCTGCAGGTTTATGGCTGTTCTCTGTCCTGCCTCGGCAACAGTTGCACTCTGATTATGGACTTGAATGCCCCGCACCTTTGCGGTAACTCCCTGGGGCAGTATCTCAACTTCGTCACCAATTTTTATGTCCCCGGAGATCAGAGTTCCTGTGATAACCGTCCCAAAACCTTTCATGGTAAATACCCTGTCCACAGGCAACCGAAAAAGACCTGCATCCGTTTCTTCTTTCATGTCTGATGCCACTTTGCCGAGAAAATCCAGCAACTCCTCCATGCCTGAACCTGTCAATGAAGAAACGGGGACAACAGGAGCTTTTTCCAGGAAAGTCCCTTTCAGGAATTCATGAACATCTTCATTGACCAAATAGAGCCATTCCTCCTCTACCATGTCAATTTTGGTGAGAGCAACAACACCCCTTTTAATACCTAACAATGAGCAAATATTGAGATGTTCCCGTGTCTGCGGCATGACACCTTCATCCGCAGCGATAACCAGGATGACCATATCGATCCCTGCCGCCCCGGACACCATATTTTTTATGAATCTCTCATGGCCGGGAACGTCCACTATGCCGAAGGTCTGGCCGCTCGGCAGTGCCAGAGAAGCAAAACCCAGCTCAATGCTGATCCCTCTTTCTTTTTCTTCTTTAAGCCTATCCGTATCGATACCGGTGAGAGCTTTAATAAGGGCAGTTTTCCCGTGATCAACATGTCCGGCTGTGCCAATGATTATGTGTTTCATATGGTCTAAATAACAAACTAACCATCATTTCACAATAACAAAAATCCTGCGTTCAATTGAAGCTCTCCTTGGTAAACTACGGGAAACCTTCGCTCCACGATGAAATATAATATTCCCATTCACTCGCTTACCCCGCAGTAAACTAAGGGGAATGAAGTCTCTACCGGATTTACACGCAAGTAAATTCTTTCATTGAATGAACATCGTATGTAAATCTTCCCTTGAAATAATACGTTGAAATTTGGTAGCATACCAAACTTTACAAGGACCGTTATGTCTATGAGGATACTGGGTCTTGATTACGGCAGCAAAAGGATTGGGGTCGCCATGTCTGACGAGTTGGGTATTACTGCTCAGGGACTTGCCACCATCATCAGGAAAAATCAAAAGCAGGCAATCGAAGAGATCGCCGAATGGATCAAAACATATAGTGTCGAAAAAATTGTCATCGGCTATCCGATAAAACTTGACGGTACGGAGGGCATCCAGTGTGAAAAAATCAGAAAGTTTGCAAAACTTCTGGAGGCAAAATTTCGTATTCCTGTGATTACATGGGATGAAACCCTTACCACGAAAGAGGCAGAAGGTATCCTGATACAGGCAAATATGCGTAGGGACAAAAGGAAACAAGTGGTTGATAAGCTTGCGGCCACCCTGATTCTTCAAGGATACATGGACTCCCGGAAACGTATGGTATAGTCCTTGTAGTGTTTAGGAAAACTATTTTATGAAATGGCACACAAGCAAATACAACAAAATGAAAATCCCAGTTGTCTCTCTTGCGGTTGTATTTTTTCTTTTTTCTTTGATGATACTATACTATGCCATAAGTCCTGTAGATAATAAAAATTACGTCGCAACGGTCACGATACCGAAGGGTACCAGTTTTCTCCGATCAGTGAACATTCTTGAAGAAGCAGGTCTAATAAAGTACAGGTGCCTATTTTACCCATTGGTAATTTTCAAAAATGCTCAATGCCATATTAAGGCGGGTGAATATGAACTGGCAACCTCTATGTCACCGATGGAAATCATTGATAAATTAGTCATGGGTGACATTATTTTTTATCCGGTTACCATTCCTGAGGACTTCACGGTACATGAAATCGCCTCCCGGCTGGCCTCTTTAAATCTGGTAGAGGAGGAGGTGTTTCTTTCCCTCTCTTCAGACGTCAAATTTTTAGCCTCTTTAGGTATACAAGGCGGTCGTGCAGAAGGATATCTGTATCCGGATACATATTTCCTGGACAAATCGATGAGCGCAAAGGATATTATGAAGATTATGGTAAATCAATTCTGGAAAATATTTACTCCGGAAATGCAAAAAAAGACAGCTGAATTGGGTATGACAATACCCCAGATTATAACACTCGCATCCTTAATCGGAAAAGAATCGGGAAATAAAGATGAAAAGCCTTTCGTTTCAGCGGTCTTTCACAACCGATTAAAAAAAAGAATGAAGCTGCAATGCGACCCTACCGCTGTCTACGATCTAAAATATTTCACCGGAACCATAACAAAAAAACATCTGATGAGAAACACACCGTATAACACATACCGCATCGATGGACTGCCTCCCGGCCCCATCGCCAACCCGGCCATCGATTCATTACAGGCGGCCCTCTATCCTGCCCCTGTAAATTATCTATATTTTGTATCCAATAATGATGGTTCCCACCAGTTTTCATCCAATCTTTCCGCTCACAACAACGCGGTCTTAAAATATCAAATTAAAAGAAAAAAAGAGTAATTTTTTTCTTGACAAACAAATTTTCCCTCCATATAGTTGAGCCAGTGGAGCAAAGTGGTTTATTGTGGAGGGAAATCCCGTGTCCGTATTCAGAGGTCAGTACTATCATTCCATTGATGAAAAAGGCCGGATCATATTTCCG
>DNUI01000142.1:0-14639 GCA_003508565.1 Syntrophaceae bacterium | reverse complement strand
TCCGTAGACTGCTCCTTCGATAACCAGGGCCGCGTTCTCATTCCACCTAACCTGAGAGAGTATGCAGCACTGGAGAAAGACATCGTTCTGGCGGGGATGATTAAAGTCATAGAGATATGGAGTAAAGAACGCTTTGATGAAGAGATGAAGAAAACAGCAGGCGACATAGACGGCTTCAGCAAATATATGGCGGATCTGGGAATTTAGCAAAGGCTAATGGCATGCATCCCTACCACACACCCGTCATGCAGAGAGAGGTTATTGAATCTCTTCGCTGCCGGCCCGGGGGCATTTATGTGGATGGAACCGTCGGGGGAGGAGGACATGCCTCCGAGATTCTTCGCATAACCGCTCCTGACGGCGTCTTGATCGGCATCGACGTCGATGATGATGCACTCCGAGCGTCGGAGGAACAATTAAAGCCCTTTGGTGACAGGAAGATACTAGTCAAGGGTAATTTTGCAGACATCCATATAATCTTAGATAATTTAAACATTAAGGAGGTTGACGGCATCCTCCTTGATTTGGGGGTTTCTTCTTATCAGCTTAGAACAGCGGACAGGGGTTTCAGCTTCTCTTTAGATGCTGCCTTGGACATGCGGATGGACCAGAGCCATGGTCCCTGTGCGTACGACATTGTTAATACGTTTCCGGAAAAAGATCTGGAGAGGATCATTCGAGATTACGGTGAAGAGATAATGGCAGACAGGATTGTGAAAATGATCTCAGCACGAAGAAAAGTATCCCCTATTAAAACAACGGCTGAACTTGCCGGTGTTGTTGTCAAGGCATTGCCTTCCCGCTTCAGGTCTCAAAAAATTCACCCCGCGACAAAAACTTTCCAGGCAATCAGAATATATGTCAATAATGAATTATTAAACCTCTATGAGGCTATAAACCACGGTGTTGATATGCTCAAAATATCGGGACGCCTATCCATCATATCGTTTCATTCACTGGAAGACCGGATTGTAAAAAATAACTTCCGTTCATGGCAAAAGGGGTGCCTTTGCCCCACAAATTTTCCCATGTGCATATGTCAGAGAAAAGCCAAGCTGAAAATAGTGACAAAAAGGCCTGTAATCCCTAATGCCTCAGAAATAGAAACCAATCCGAGAGCAAGGAGTGCCAAGCTGAGAACGGCCGAAAGGATTTGATAAATGCAGTCAGGAGAAGTCATTCACGGAAATGCACGTGTTGAAGAGAAGGTATCCGCCGAATTAAAATATTCTCCATTTATCATTGTTACTTTAGTGCTTATGGCAGTCGCCCTCGTGTACGTTTGGTCGCATATCCGCATGACGGAGCTGGAATACATGGTTGCTGAGGAAATGAGCATAAAAGAAAATCTTTTAGAAGCGCAGAGAAAATTAAAAGTTGAAATCGCGACTCTGAAATCACCTCAACGAATTGAGGCAATTGCGAAAGACAAATTACACATGTCGTATCCCACAAGAGACCAGGTTATAATCCTTACCACTGAGGATGATACTGCAAAAAGTAATTAACCGCGTTGAACATAATCAGGGAATAGTGCCATGACCGGCGAATCTAAAAAGTGGTTAAAATTCAGAATTGCTACACTACTGATATTTTTTTTAGTACTTTTTATTGCCCTTATATCAAGAGCTTTCCAGATTCAGGTACTTTCCGGGAAAATGTTGAAAACTCTCGCTGAAAAACAACACATAAAGACACTGCAGATTGAACCGGAAAGAGGCATCATATTTGATCGTAATGGTGAAAAACTCGCCGCGAGCGTCATGGCACATTCCGTCTATGCCGATCCATCAAAAATAAGTAACCCCAACGAAGTCGCTAACAAAATCGCGCCGATTCTGAACATTGACAGGAACACGGTCGTGAGAAAAGTTTCGGGATCAAAATACTTCTGCTGGTTAGCGAGGAAAATACCCCCTGAGCAGGTGAGTAAAATCGAAGCTTTGAATATGGACAGTGTCTTTTTAATCAAAGAACCAAAGCGCTTCTATCCTAACGGGGAACTGGCGGGCCGTCTTCTAGGATTTGTAGGATTAGACTATACAGGATTAGAGGGGCTGGAACTGAAATATGACAATTACCTCAAAGCAACACCGGAAAAATTGACCTGGGCACGGGATGCCAGAGGTAGCCGATTGTACCCACGGGTTGAAAAAGCCGTCACCCAACAGGAAGAGGGATATAATCTCATTTTAACAATCGACAACCGCATCCAGCATATCGTGGAATCAAATTTAACGGAAGCCATAAAGGCCAAAGGTGCAAAAGGCGGTTTTGTGATTGTCATGGACCCCAAAACCGGTGAAATCCTTGCTCTGGCTGATCAGCCAGGATTTGATCCAAACAAATTTTCCAGTTACAATATCGGCAAAGGAAAGAACAAGGCAATTACGGACTGTTTCGATCCCGGTTCAACCTTTAAACCTTTTCTCGCCGCGGCAGCACTTGAAGAAGGTATCGTGAAGGAAACCGACAGGGTTTATTGTGAAGACGGAACGTACAGGGTGTCCGACAGGGTATTTCACGAGGCCAACAGGAAAAAGTACGGTACTCTTACGTTCCATGACATTCTGAAATATTCGAGCAATATTGGATGCATCAAGGTTTCCGAAAGGCTAAAAAAAGAAAAATTCTATCACTATATTACACAATTCGGATTTGGTTCAAAAACAGGAATCGATCTTCCCGGTGAAGTCAGTGGGCTTTTGAGGGCACCGCAAAACTGGACAAGGGTTGACGCATCGACAATTGCCTTCGGTCAGGGTGTATCCGTTACGGCTATTCAGTTAATTACCGCCCTCTCCGCCATAGCAAATAATGGTCTGCTCATGAAGCCTCACATAGTACGTGCGGTAGTTGACAAACAAGGCAGAATAATAAAAAAATTTGAGACCACTCCTGTAAGGCAAGTCATATCTCCAAAGACAGCAAAAAGGCTCACTGCCATGCTGAAAGACGTAGTGGGGGATGATGATGGAACGGGTAAAAAAGCGCAAATTGTCAATGTTAACGTAGCCGGAAAAACAGGAACATCTCAAAAGTTTGATTTTGCACGAAAGGCGTATTCTTCTGAAAAAGTCCGTACTTCCTTTATGGGATTCTTCCCTGCCGAGAATCCTGAAATTGCCATATTTGTTACACTTGATGAACCGCAGAGGGATAAATGGGGCGGTGTTGCGGCGGCACCCGTATTTAAAAATATCGGAGAACAGATCTTGACATGTTTCAAAACTGATATTAAAGAAAACCCTTTTCTCGTTCCGGAAGAGGAAAAAAAGGGAAATGTGAAATTAAAACTCGTATCGGCACCCCAAATAATAAGCACTCAGGTTGATACGGAAAAAGACACGAATGAACCTTTCATGCCGGATTTCAGGGGAATGACCATAAAAGACGCCCTGAAGAAGGCACGGGAAAAAGGTATTGACATTAAAGTAACGGGAAGCGGCTGGGCCGTAAGCCAGGTGCCAAAAGCCGGTGTTTCAATTCATCGCCATCGGTCTTGTGCTGTCTCTTTCAGCGCAGGTCATTGAGGAACCAATGTGCAAATACGGGCTGTGATAAAGGACATTGAAACCTTTCAGATCTCCGGAAACATGGAGGGAGACGTCTCAGCCATCTGTTATAATTCAAAAAACTGTGAGAAAAACAGTCTGTTTGTGGCCGTTCGCGGATTAAAGTTCGATGGTCACTGTTATATCCCGGAAGCAATTGCCAGGGGCGCGAAATTCATTATCCATGAAAATGACTACACTCCACCCCCTGGAGTTGTATCTATAAAGGTTCCCAATAGCCGGAGAATACTTGGTCTCCTCGGCAAAAATTTTTATAGTGACCCTTCTTCCCATCTTTGTCTCATAGGGGTTACAGGAACAAACGGAAAGACAACGGTAACCTACCTGCTGGAATCCATTCTTAAAGAGGCCGGATTCCGCGTCGGGGTACTAGGAACAGTCAACTACCGGTTTAATGGCAAGGTTCTGCTCGCCCCAAATACGACGCCAGAGTCATATGAGTTGCAAAAAATATTAAGAGAAATGGTCGATCAGGGTATTACCCATGTAGTTATGGAAGTGTCTTCACATGCTGTTGATTTAAGAAGGGTCGATGATTGTTCTTTTGACGTGGGATTGTTCACAAACTTCTCACAAGATCATCTTGATTACCATAAGACTTTGGAAAATTATTTTCAGGCGAAGAAACGCTTCTTTGACGAAATACTCCCCTCCGGTAAAAATGCGCACGGACACGCAATGATCATCAACGGAGATGACCCCTGGGGGCAGAGACTCTTGAAAGAAGCTGCAGCAGATGCGCCGTTAGTGACATTCGGCATTGAAAGCGCATGTGATATTGCCGTTGATCGTTATACACTCACTATCGAGGGGATAAAGGCTGAAACATCGACGAAAGAACGGTCCTTTACCCTATCCTCTCACCTGATTGGAAAATTTAACCTGTATAATATACTGGCAGCTGTTGCCGCATCTCGCGCACTCAATATTCCGGATGAATTCATTCAAGCGGGTGTCGAGAATTTACACAATATACCGGGGCGTCTGGAAAAAATAAGCATTCCCGGGAAACCTGACGTTTTCGTCGACTACGCACATACAGAAGATGCGCTTCTCAGGGTATTGCAGAACTTATCTGCCTTCAAAAAGGAAAAAATCATCACCGTGTTTGGATGCGGTGGTGACAGGGATCGCGGGAAAAGACCCCTTATGGGGAATGCGGCGACAACATGGAGTGACTTGACAATTCTGACTTCAGACAACCCCAGAACAGAAAACCCGCTCTCTATAATCAGTCAAATAGAAGCAGGGATTTGCAAAAGTTCGGTGAAAAAATTTTCTCCCGGAGAGATCGGCAGCGACATGAACGAGAAAGGGTATGTTGTAATACCCGATCGAAGAAAAGCCATCGAAACGGCTGTTTTTCTCGCCGGTGCATCTGACATCGTACTTATTGCCGGGAAAGGACATGAGAATTACCAGATCATCGGAGGCGAGCTGTTTCCTTTTGACGATAGACACGTTGCGAAAGAAGCCTTGATTAATAAAGAGCACAGGGAAACGTATTGAGTGAAGAAATGACATTACCCGTTTTCGCCGGGATTGATATTTTACATGCCACAGGGGGAACAAGAATCTCCGGGAATATGGAGGATTTATTCGAAGGCATCTCAACAGATTCCCGACAGATAGTCAAGGGGGACCTCTTTATACCCTTGAAAGGAGAGAAATTTGACGGTCACGATTTTATTTCCGATGCATTGAGCGCTGGTGCTGTCGGTTTCCTGATCCAAAAGGGCTCGGAAAATAAGCTGCAACAGCAGAATGAGGAAACAACTATCATCAGTGTCGGGAACACCTTAACGGCGCTTGGAGATATAGCCCATTTCTGGCGGAAGAAATGTAAGGCGAAGGTTGTAGCCATCACGGGAAGCACCGGAAAAACTACTACGAAGGAAATGATCGCGACCATTGCCGGACTGACCAAAAAGGTAATCAAAGCCAGGGGGAATTATAATAACCTGATCGGCCTTCCGCTATCCATCCTCCAGATAGAGGATAGACACGAAGTTGCTGTTATGGAGATGGGTACGAACACGCCAGGAGAAATTGGCAGGCTTACCCTCATCGCCGAACCGGACATCGGGTTGATTACCAACATCGGTCCCGCTCACATGGAAGGTCTAAAAACCCTCGATGCTGTGCGGCAGGAAAAATGCGACCTCTTCCGCCATATGTCACAAACCGGGGTTGCTGTTATTAACATCGACGATAAAAAATTACTGATTTCGGAAAAGGAGTGGCGGGGGCAACGGGTAACCTTTGGTTTCAGCGAAAATGCCGACGTTTCGGCAGATACCGTCAAAACAAAGGGAAAACGAGAAACAATTTTTACCATTAAAATAGGTAAATTCAGACAGGAAATTACTTTGTCCACGGTTGGGAAACATAACATTTATAATGCCCTTGCTGCCGCTGCATCGTCTTGCGCACTGGGTCTTGAATACCCGACGATCTGTCAGGGATTAATGGCATTTCAGCCCATTTCCGGACGCATGGAGATCCATGAGCTGAACAATGGAGCATTCATCATCAATGATACATACAATGCCAACCCTGTGTCGTTTCATGCCGCCCTTGAGACCTTGAGAGATTTAAAGGGGAATTACCACAGCATGGTAATTATGGGCGACATGCTTGAGCTTGGAGATCGGGCAGAGGAAATGCATGAAGGTATCGGGAGTCTTATGGCAGACACTGAGGTGGGCACCATATTCCTCAGAGGAAGGCTCTCCCCGGCGACGGCAGCGGGGGCATTGAAAAGAAATATGTCGAGGGATCAAATAGTTTTTTTTGAAACACCTGATGAAATCATACCTCACCTCTTGTCTACTATAAAGAAAGGTGACTGGATCCTTATCAAGGGATCGAGACAAACAAAAATGGAAGACACGGTGCGGAAAATAATGGAAGTGTTCGGCCTGGGTGAAGGCCAGAGAAAGGGCGGAAAGGTATTGTAAATGATTTATCACCTTTTATACCCGCTTCATACAACATTTTCTTCTTTTAATGTCTTCCGCTATATTACGTTTCGGACCATCTACGCTGCGGTTACGGCCCTGGTGATCTGTTTTCTTATCGGCCCATGGTTGATCAGGAAACTTCAATCCCTGCAAATCGGCCAGAGTATCAGGGATGACGGTCCCGACAGCCATCTTACAAAAAAGGGGACTCCGACTATGGGAGGTGTCCTCATTATTTTCGCCGTCGTCGTCTCCACCCTTCTCTGGGCTAACTTAACCGTCGATTATGTATGGATAGTTATTATGGTCATTGTTGGCTTTGGGCTTATAGGGTTCACAGATGATTACAGGAAACTTACCAGCCAGAGCAGTCGGGGTATTTCGGGAAAAGCCAGGCTGCTCGGAGAAATCGCTATAGCCCTCTTTGTCAGCATAATCCTTTATATGAAGCCGGATTTTACCTCAAATGTAACGATCCCGTTCTTCAAAACAGTGCTCCCCGATCTGGGATGGGGATATATCATTCTTTCCACATTTATCATTGTCGGCTCAGCCAATGCAGTGAATCTGACGGACGGGCTTGACGGCCTTGCCATCGGTCCGGCGATAACGTGTTTCATGACATACCTCCTCTTTGCTTATTTTGCCGGCAACATAAAAATAGCGAATTACCTGCAGATCCCCTACGTCGCAGGGACAGGAGAGCTTGCCATAATCTGCGGCGCCACAGTGGGAGCGGGTCTCGGGTTCCTTTGGTATAACACATATCCCGCCCAGGTTTTTATGGGAGACGTAGGCTCTCTTTCCTTAGGCGGCGCCCTCGGTACTTTAGCAATAGTTACAAAACAGGAGATACTTTTGGCCATTGTAGGCGGCATCTTCGTGGTAGAGACTTTTTCGGTTATTTTTCAGGTGGGCTGGTTTAAGATGTCCAACGGTAAACGCATCTTCAGAATGGCGCCTATTCACCATCATTTTGAACTAAAGGGATGGGCGGAACCAAAAGTTATTGTCCGGTTTTGGATAATTTCCATACTGCTTGCCTTAGTGGCGATCAGCACCTTGAAATTGAGGTAAAATAGTTTGTTACACAGCCGGAAACGCCATTGGCATTTTCAGGATTCAATACTGCGATGATTTTAATGAAATTATAGAAAATATCTCGATCTCTTGAACCGGTTTTTGTAATTTTACAGGAGATAAAAAAATAACTGTATGAACCTTGCGGGACAAAAAGTATTAGTCATAGGCCTGGGAAAGACAGGAATCGCCTCTTCCCGTTTTCTAATAGGACAAGGCGCCAAGGTTTTCGTGACTGATGAGAAACCTTTGACAGATCTGAAGTCTGCGATCATTGAGATAGGAGGTCCGTCCGAGAAGTTGGAATTTTGCAAGTATGATCCGGACATCCTCGCAAGGATAGATTTGATCATCCCCTCCCCCGGAGTACCGCCTTCCAATATTCTTCTCATAGAGGCTGTCCATAAAAAGATTCCCATTGTGAGCGAGATTGAACTCGCCTGCAGATTCTTAAAACCGCCCATGATTGCCATTACCGGCACGAACGGAAAAACAACCACAACCACTCTGATAGGAAATATTCTCGCGAAAGAAGGGAAAAGAGTGTTTGTGGGAGGAAACATCGGAAACCCCCTCATCGGATACATTGATGGAAAACAGGAAGACGAATTCGCAGTGGTGGAGGTGAGCAGCTTCCAGTTGCAGTGGATCCAATATTTTCATCCCTCTGTCGCTATCCTCCTTAATACCACCTGCGATCATGTCGATTATCACGGTTCCTTTGATGCATATCGCAGCGTGAAAGAAAGGCTCTTTGAGAATCAAGGAGAGTCAGATCTTGCCATTCTGAATGCTGATGATCCGAGATCCTGGGAGCTGTCAAACAATATGCTCGCAAAAGTAGAGTTTTTCAGTACCTCTTCACACGGAACAGCGGGTATGCATCTCGCCGGCAAAGTTCTTGTCCATCATACCATAGAGAACGAAAAAGAAGAGTATTCTCTCGATATGATCAAAATACCCGGATTGCATAATATCGAAAACATCATGGCCGCGATAATGGCGGCGCGATATTGCGGATGCTCCCGTGAAAGCATTATCCGTGCTGTGACAGAATTTAAGGGCATTGCTCACAGAATAGAGTTCACAGATGAAAAAAATGGCGTAACGTTTTATGACGATTCCAAGGGAACGAACGTGGGCGCGGTCGTACGCGCGCTGGAAACATTTTCCAGACCCATCATATTGCTTCTGGGAGGAAGAGACAAGGAGGGTGATTTTGGAACCCTGTCGGCCCTTGTCAGCGCTAAGGTAAAAGAATTGGTTCTCTTTGGTGAAGCAAGAAACACCATAGGTGATCTGATGGGCGATATAGTAAAAACTACTAAGGCAGCAACGCTCAAAGAGGCAATAGAGATCGCATATCGGCATTCGTCACCGGGTGATGTTGTCCTGCTTTCTCCCGGATGTGCAAGCTTTGATGAGTTTTCCAACTACAAAGAACGAGGAAGGTTTTTTAAAGATGTGGTCAAAAATCTCTAAACTGTTCACATTCGCCCCAGCAGAAAAAAGACTCGATATTATCCTTCTCTTGGTGACGCTGATACTGGTCACTATAGGCACGGTGATGATTTACAGTTCCAGTTCCATCCTGGCTATGAAGCGGTTTAACGATGGCCAGTTCTTTCTCAAGAAACAAATATTTTTCGTACTTTTAGGCTTAGGAATTATGGTTCTCATGACAAAAATTCCTTATGAGACACTAAAAAAACTGGCCTATCCAGGTATCTGTCTATCGATCATTCTTCTTGTTGCTATCCTTATACCGCATTTCGGAATCAAAGCGGGAGGCGCCACCCGGTGGCTCAAGATGGGCTTTTTTTCTTTTCAGGTTACGGAAATGGTCAAGGTTTCCATTGTGCTTTTTCTCGCGTATTTTTTAGCTAAGAAGAGCAGTCAGATAACTGATTTTAAGCGCGCTGTTCTTGTTCCTCTCAGTGTTGTATTGCTCATTGTCGGTCTGATTATGCTGGAACCGGATTTTGGGACCGCCGTCATCATAACTCTCATTATGATGTTGATGTTGTATCTGTCCGGATGCAGGGTTTTGCATCTTGCAGGTATTGTGGCCCTTTTTGCACCTGTCGGTATCTGGCTGATTTTTCACAAGAGCTATCGTGTGGCAAGATTAATGAGTTTCCTTGATCCCTGGAAGGATCCCCAGCATTCAGGATTTCAAATTATACAGTCTCTGCTTTCTTTCGGTTCAGGAGGCACTTTCGGTGTGGGTATCGGAGATGGAATGCAGAAACTTTTTTACCTTCCTGAACCGCACACAGATTTTATTCTCTCGATTATTGCTGAAGAAAGCGGTTTTATCGGTGTGCTTATTGTCATCTTTCTTTTCGCAATCCTCATTGTAAGGGGATTTATGATTTCTTTCAAAGCTCCCGATCTTTTCAGCACTCTTCTTGCCGCAGGACTGACCATGATTATCGCCCTCGAAGCATCCATCAATATCGCCGGCGTGATGGGCTTAATACCTCTCAAAGGTCTTGCCCTGCCGCTTGTCAGTTATGGCGGGACATCATTAATTATGTCTCTCACAACGGTAGGGATACTTTTAAATATCTCTACCTATGAAAAGTAGAAGCAATCAGGGTGGGATATGAATGTTATAATCGCTGGTGGCGGAACAGGAGGGCACCTTTTCCCGGGGATTGCTATTGCGGAAGAATTTTTGAAAAGGGATCGCGCACACAACATCCTCTTCATTGGCACCGAGAGAGGTCTGGAAAAAAGAATCCTTGGGAACCTGGGACTTCCTCTTCACACCCTTACCGTGGAAGGAATAAAGGGAAAGGGTGTCTATAAAGGTCTCAGCGCCTTACTGAAGATCCCGGGAAGCTTAATTGAATCCTGCAAGATGATCCGTGAGTTTGGCCCGGATATCGTTATCGGCGTGGGAGGCTATGCCTCGGGACCGACAGTCATGGCGGCACATTTCATGGGTATCAAGACGGCGATTGCCGAACAGAATGCACTGCCGGGTGTTACTAACAGAATTCTCGGAAACTTTGTTGACGGGATCTTTCTCACCTTCCCGGAAACAAAAAAGTGTTTCCCTGAAAAAAAAACTATCGTTTCGGGAAATCCTATCAGATCAGGTTTTTTTACAGAGACACATATCCCCAAAAATGCGGGTGACAAGTTTACTCTCCTTGTTTTTGGAGGAAGCCAGGGCGCCCACAGCATAAATATGGCAATCCTTGATGCCCTACCCCATCTGTCAGAAATTAAAGCGGCGCTGAAGATCATCCATCAGACTGGTGATAAGGATCTGAAAACCGTTTCCGAATTTTACCGATCCTGCGGGATGAATGCAGATGTTCACCCCTTTATTATGGACATCGCCAAAACCTATAGATCCTCGAATTTACTCATTTGCAGAGCCGGCGCCACATCAATCGCAGAGATAACGGCCAGTGGGAAAGCCGCTATCCTGATCCCCTTCCCCTATGCGGTGAATGATCACCAGACAAAAAACGCGGAGGCGCTGCTCCATGCGGGGGCTTGTGTAATGATACACGAAACAGACCTGAGCGGTAATAAATTAGCAGAAATCATTAAAGATTTATACCACAACCCGGAAAGAATAAAAGAGATCGAAACAAGATCGGCTAACCTTGGCAATCCCAGGGCAGCAGCTCACATCGTCGATGCGTGTATGGAAATTATCGCTTCAAAAAAAGTATAAATTTTTGTGGATTTAATACAAGATATAGTATATAGGAAATTGCTACATACAATATAAGGTACTGTTTATTAAATAAGAAAATGAAGAATGACACAAGAAGAGACAGCATGCGTAGAAAAGTGAAGTATATTCACTTTGTCGGAATAGGCGGCATCGGCATGAGCGGCATCGCGGAAGTGCTTCTCAATCTCGGTTATACAATCAGCGGCTCGGACCTTAGTCAATCCGATATCACACAAAGACTTGCCTCCCTCGGCGCCAGAATTTGTTCAGGACATGATGCTTCCCACCTTGCTGACGCAGATGTAGTCGTTACGTCAACAGCAGTGAAGGAAGATAACCCCGAGGTTTTAGAAGCACATAGGAGAAATATCCCTGTCATACCGCGGGCAGAAATGCTGGCGGAATTGCTCAAGATGAAATTTTCCATAGCCGTATCAGGAAGCCATGGAAAAACAACGACAACTTCCATGATAGCCACAGTCCTCGCATCCGGAGGGCTTGATCCAACGATGGTGATTGGAGGCAAGCTGGCCAGTATCGGCAGCAATGCAAGGCTTGGAGATGGGGAGGTTATTGTAGCAGAGGCTGATGAAAGTGACGGCTCTTTTCTCGCGTTGTCTCCCTCTTTAGCCGTGATCACTAACATTGATCTCGAACACCTTGATCATTACAGAAACCTTGAAGAAATCAAAGACGCGTTCTTGAAATTCGCCAACATCGTACCCTTTTACGGATCTACAATACTTTGTCTTGACGATGAAAACGTGAAAGCAATTCTTCCGGAAATAAAAAGAAAAACTATAACATATGGCCTTGCACCGCCTGCGGACTACAGGGCAAGCGAAATATCATTTTCCGGGTCATCTTCCAGTTATATCCTCCACCATAAAGGGGACTCCTGTGGAGCCGTAACGCTGAATGTTCCTGGCCTTTTCAATGTGTATAATTCTCTGGCAGCAATTGCGGTAGCCAGAGAACTGGATATGGATTTTTCCGCCATCAAGCAAGGGCTGACAAGCTTTATCGGTGTTCAGCGACGGCTGGAGGTAAAAGGAAAAACCAATGGCATTACCATAGTGGATGATTACGGCCATCACCCGACCGAAATCAGGGAAACATTAAAAGCAGCAAAGCAGGTGTATGGGAACAAAATTATCGTTGTGTTTCAACCCCATCGCTATACCAGGACGAAAGCCCTCTTTGATGAATTCCTCATGGCCTTCCCCAATGCAGACACACTTATTGTTACCGATATCTACGCAGCGAGTGAAGCCCCTATAGACGGCATAAACGCGAGAAACCTCTGTGATGCCATCCGTAATCGGGGTCACAAAGATGTAATATTTATAAGTAATTTTAATGAGATTGTGAATCATCTTCTTTCCATTGCCAAGCCCTCTGACGTCATTATCACACAGGGGGCGGGAAATGTGTGGAAGGTTGGTGAGGAATACCTGAAAAGAGCTTCACATATGTAAGGTATCGGAGAAAACCATGTTGAGGGACAGGACACTCCGAAATGCTATATACGACATTGTTTGCGGTAAGGTCCTCTTTGATGAGCCTATGTCCCGACATACTTCAATGCGTGTCGGAGGGACAGCCGATGCATTGGTGTTTCCGGGGAATGTGGAAGAACTGCGCAGTGTTTTTTGTGCGATGCGATCCTTCAAAATACCCTTTATCCCTATCGGCAACGGAACAAACTTACTAGTGAAGGATGGGGGTTATCGAGGAGCTGTAATCTCCTTGAAGGATATCAAGAACATGAGCTTGATGGAAAGAGGTGCCGACGAGGTATTGATATGCGCAGATGCCGGTATTGCCCTTTCTGAAATAGTTTTTCTGGCTGCAGAAAAATCTCTCGCGGGTATGGAATTTTGTGCCGGTATTCCCGGCAGCATCGGAGGAGCAGTGAAAATGAATGCCGGCGCCTACGGAACCGAAATCAAGGATACCATAGAAGCTGTGAGACTGATGAACGGCAAGGGAGAAACCCGAGAATACAAGAGGAATCTATTGAAGTTCTCCTATAGAAATCTGGACCTTCCGGAAAGTGCTATTATTACCGGGGCTTCATTTCTCCTAAACAGAGGAATAAAAAAGCAGATTCTGGCCAGAATTACGGAAATCCTGGGAATGCGCAAAGCCAAGCACCCTCTCGAATACTGCAACGCCGGCTCTATATTTAAAAACCCCCCGGGGGGGGTTACCGCCGGGCAAATAATAGATGAAATCGGTCTTAAAGGCACGCAAGCAGGTGGCGCAAAGATATCAGAAAAACACGGGAATTTTATCGTGAATTGTGGCAATGCAAAAGCGGGCGATATCCTTGCCTTGATCGATATGGTGAAGAAAAAGGTGAAGGAAGATCGTGGTCTTGATTTAGAAACAGAAGTCAAAATCATCGGGGAAGATGGATGAATAATCCTTTCAAAACAAACTTTGAAACGCAGAAATACAGGCTGAAGAGGCGTTCAAAAAACATTGTACAGGAACTCTATAGAACAGTCCTGTTGCTATGCGTCATTGTTATTATCACCGCCGCAATGATTTACGGGTACATGTTCACAATAAGCTCTCCTTATTTTCATATTAAAGAGATAACTGTCCGGGGTTGCAAGGAACTCACAGAAAAAGAAATCCTCTCGCTCGCCGCCATTAAGCCGGCCCAAAGCCTCCTGGCAATGAACCTTGATAAAGTTGCTCACAGGATTGAAGCAAACCCATGGATTAAGGAAGTTTACGTAGGGAGAGAACTTCCCAACCGCTTGATTATCGAGGTACGAGAAAGACTGCCGGTGGCATTAATTAAGCGTGATAACGGCTTCAGCCTGTTGGATACAGATGGAGTAGCCTTTAAAAAACTTGAAAAAAATGATGAACTCGATATTCCTGTACTCAACGTTAAGTTTTCCGAGAGCAGTGATTCAGAACTTTTTGCAAAATCACTTGAGCTTCTACGGTACCTTTCAACTTCACAAGATTTCCCCACTATAAAGAATATTTCAGAAATTCATGGTCATGATGTATTCGGCTTTTCTATTTTTACCGACAGCGGCCTTTGTATAAGACTAGGTTTTGACAGTTATGAAAATAAATTAAAGCGATTAAACCCGGTTATGGCCGATCTGGAACGGCGGAATCTGCGGTTGGGTTTTCTCCTCATTGATCTCAATGACCCTGCAAAAATCACTGTCCAGAAGAAAGAAGTGTTTGGTCCTAAAATGCAGATAGGCTCCAAGAAAGGGTATAGGATATGACACTCGCAGTCGGTTGGCCTCTGGTAAAGAGAAGAAATTTGAGCATATTGAATCCGGC
>DNUI01000097.1 GCA_003508565.1 Syntrophaceae bacterium | reverse complement strand
AATTGAATAAACGTCATAGTGAAAATGAAGACAAGCTAAAAAGAGGTGCTGATGCTCTTAGGAAAGCAAAGGAGCGCTTGTTAGAGGTTAAAACAAACAAAGAATATCAGGCAATCTTGAAAGAAATTGAGACCATAGAGAAGAAAAACAGCGATATTGAGGATGAAATCATATCTGTAATGGAAGATATCGATCATGTCAGGGTAGAGCTAAAAACTAAAGAAAAAGAATTTGATAATCGCAAATCCCAGTATGAGAGAGAAAAGCAAATAATTGCAAAAGAAATCAGCCAAATTGATGTCGATCTTACAGAATATCAGCAGAAAAGTAATGATCTGAGAAGGCATGTTCACAGTGAACTTCAAAAAAGATATGAAACAATTAAAGGTGCGAGAAATGGCTTGGCCGTCGTATCTGCATGGAAGGAGGTGTGCGGCGGCTGCCATATGAACATACCTCCACAGCTGTATATTGAATTACAGAGATCCATAGAATTATTATTCTGTCCGAACTGTAACCGGATTATATACTGGTTCAATCAGAATGAAAACGATGCCTGATCTCACTATAAATCTTTACACTGATGGGGCCTGCAGGGGGAACCCAGGCCAGGGTGGTGCAGGAGCTGTTTTGATAGATGAAGAAGGGAATGTATTTGCCACCCGAAAAACTTCACTTGGTTTGTGTACAAATAATATTGCTGAATACAAAGCACTGATTCTTGGCCTGGAGGAAGCCTTAAAGAGGAAATGCAGGAGACTCAATATATTTCTTGATTCAGAACTTCTTGTGAATCAGATCAACGGGCAATATAAAGTGAAGAATGAAAACTTGAAAATCATGATGCGTGACGTGAGAAAATTACTTTCATACCTTGACAGTTTTACTGTAAGCCATATAGACAGAAGCCAAAACCGTCTTGCTGATAAATTAGCCAATGAAGCTATAGATGAAGCAGTCAAATAAAGTTTTCCGCCCGCAGAGATTATACTCTTCGGAATTTTATCGAAACATTCATGTCTGATAAAGGTGACCGTATCTTAAGGATTTAAAGGTTCAAGGATTCAAATGAAAAGCTTGGAAGCTTCCTTATATTATAACTTCCTTTTTGTTTCGAGATTGTCTATAATATTCATCCAGACATAGTTACGGTGTTGGAGTAGATCAGATGATCGCCGGCCCGGTTTTCCGGGCGGGAGGAAAGTCCGGGCTCCACAGGGCAGGATGGTCGCTAACGGCGACTGGGGGTGACCCTAAGGAAAGTGCCACAGAAAATATACCGCCTGCCACTGGCGGGTAAGGGTGAAAAGGCGAGGTAAGAGCTCACCAGTTTTCCGGGTGACCGGGAAAGCTTGGTAAACCCCATCCGGAGCAAGACCAAATAGGAGAACATTAAGAGCGGCCCGCTCGACGTTCTCGGGTAGCGTCGCTTGAGGCAACAGGCAACTGTTGTCCTAGATGAATGATCATCACCACTTTTCGGGTGACCCGAAAGTGGTACAGAACTCGGCTTATGGCCTGCTCCGACACCTATTTATTGGCATACATTCTCTATCTAAATTCCGCATCTTACACAAATTTAAAAATGGTATATTAAAATTCAAAACGTTATAGACATTTGGATTTTAATGTGTCGCAGAATTTCGGTTTTTGTGCTTCTATTTTAACCAACAGGGGATCGAGGGACAATAGAGTTATTAGAATAATGCATATATAAATAACATTATACAACACATTATCACATTCATGATAATACTGAGTGCAGCAGGCTATGTGTTTGCATATAATCAGAAACAGGCTATGGAAGAAGCAGATAGGTACTTGAGAAACGGGCAGTACCTAGAAGCCGTGGAAGCCTACCAGGATATTTAAGATCTTGCGCCCGATGTCGACATGAAAGCAAATGCAGTACTCCGGATTGGAGATATTTGCAGCTGCTTTCTTAACAGTCATGACCCGGCACTGGAACAATATAAGGCATACCTCAAGAGATTTCCCAACGGGGAACGCAAAGAAATGGAAGAATTTATGATCGAAACGTGTTCTCGGTCTTCTCTTGCGATAAAAGAAAAAAACAATCCCATACAACAACAAGGGATGAAATTATCAAGGTTTTAGCGATGACAGGTGTTCGGGATATCCGTGTGGACTCACCTGCGCTATTTGAAGTGAGTGATGGTAATGGGAAGGGCGTCCTCAATAGCACTCTGAGTCATTGAAGGCGCAGGCCATATCAGCGAGAACATACGCCCTCTATCAGAAGGGAAAAAATACAAACAGGGACTATGACTTTATTGCGTCCACTACATCCCAGGTTTATGGCGGTGTGGGGATAGAAATGGAAAAGTCCAACCAGGCTGTGGATGAAACAAAGGGAAAGGTTCTCCTTTATAACGAATAGCAATGATGGAATCTATGTAGAAGGTAAGGGCTATGGCCACGGAGTGGGTATGAGTCAAAGGGGTGCTTATATGATGGCCCGTGAAGGGTATTCATATAGCGATATACTAAAATTTTACTATCATGGCGTTGAGATCAGATGATACATCAACTTCTCGTACCGAGTTCTAAGTTTCTTGTTGACATAAAATAGTT
>DNUI01000057.1 GCA_003508565.1 Syntrophaceae bacterium | reverse complement strand
TGATTGTCCTCGCCCATTTACCCGGACAGTTCCGCTGGATCGTGAAAAAAGAACTTTTTCACATCCCCCTGTTTGGTAAAGCCATGCGCAGCGCGGGGTATATTGAAATCGACAGACAGCACCATGAAAAGGCAATGAAGAGCCTCGACACAGCAGCCCGGAAGATCAGAGAAGGCAACTCTGTAATGTCTTTTCCCGAGGGCACCAGAAGCACAGACGGGAAAATCAAGCCCTTCAAGCAGGGCATGTTTTATCTGGCCATAAAGTCAGGTGTCCCTATCGTACCGATATCCATAATCGGGGCAAGAGAAATTATGCCCAAGCGTTCCTTACAGGTAAAACCGGGAAAAATAGTTATGGTCATTGACAGACCGATAGATGTTACTAATTTTTCAATCGAAAATCGACACGATCTCATCGATATGGTGCGAAAGGTGATTATTGAAAATTGTGAAAAATATAAAAATTCTTTTAACAAAAAATGTTGACTGCGGCAATAGGATTTAAGGATGACTGAAGTCGAATCAAAAAAAGGGAAAAAGAGAGAAATACTAGGTGCAACATGTCTGGCATGCGCTATTTTCTTCCTGTTATGTCTCGCCAGCTACCATCCCATGGATCCGTCATTTACTCATTTTTCTGCCGGGAACGCCAAGATGCACAACCTTATGGGCTCTGTAGGTTCGCATATTGCCGATTCCCTTATCAGGCTCTTTGGCATAGGCGCATTTGTGATACCGCTTGTTTTATCGATAATTGCATTCAGGTATTTTCTTGACGAATCTTTTAAAATCAAGCTTGGGGGAGTTGTCGGCATCAGTGGTTTTATCTTTTCCACTTCCTCCCTTTTCGCAGTAATTCCATCTGAAGTGCAGATCTACAACATTAAGCTCAATACAGGAGGTCTCCTTGGCAGCGTGTCGGTAGAATTCCTCAAAGATTACCTAAACCTGACCGGTACATACCTCATGCTGTTTCTCATATTAATTATATCCCTCATTATTACAGTTGATTTATCCATCATCGCCCTTGGCAGAAAATGTAAGGATAGTATTATATCATCGTGGTCAGGCTTGAAAACATTCTCCAATAAGACCGCAGAACTGTTAAAAAGAAACACGGAAAAAACTGAAAAAGAAAGTGGCAAAACCGTTCCCGTGATTGATCCGATATCGCCGGCAATGGAAAAAACGCGACGAAAAAAGTCGGAACAAATTCATTTTGAGTTCCTGCAGACGAACGGTATTTTCAAACTGCCGTCGCTCGCACTTTTAGACCAGGTTGAACGCAAAGACACACGGATTAAGCGGGAAAGCCTCATTATGAATTCACGGATTCTCGAAAAGAAGCTAGCCGATTTCGGCGTCGAGGGAAAAGTAGTAGAAGTCAAACCTGGTCCCGTGATTACCATGTATGAATTGGAACCCGCACCAGGTGTAAAGATTACTAAAATCACCAACCTCTCCGACGACCTGGCCTTAGCCCTGAGGGCGCCAAGCATAAGAATAATCGCCCCTATTCCCGGAAAAGCAGTCATTGGTATTGAAATACCGAATCACGAACGGGAACCTGTACATCTGAAAGATGTTATAGATAATGATGCATTCCTCGAATCCCAATCCAAGCTCCCCATAGCCCTGGGAGAGGACATTGTTGGAACCCCCGTAATCACCGATCTAACCAAGATGCCCCATCTCCTGATTGCAGGCACTACAGGATCAGGGAAAAGTGTCTCGCTCAATGCCATGATCTGCAGCATCCTCTTCAAGGCGCCTCCGGACGACGTTAAATTCCTCATGATCGATCCTAAAAGGCTCGAGCTTTCTGCGTATGAAGGAATACCCCATCTCCTTCACCCTGTCGTGGTCGATCCGAAAAAAGCCTCTCAGGTTCTCAAGTGGGCTGTTGAAGAAATGGAAAGGCGATACAAGATCATTGTCGAACTGGGTGTCAAAAACATCGATGCGTACAACAAACTTATTGAGAAAACGCAGAAAGATAAGACAATAGCGACTAAAAATAAAGATGAAGTATCAGATATCGGTAATAAAGCTTCGGTTAAGCTGCCCTACATCGTGATTATTATCGATGAGCTCGCAGACTTGATGATGGTCGCCCAGAGAAATGTAGAGGAATCCCTCGCACGACTGGCCCAGATGGCGAGGGCCGCAGGGATACATCTGATATTGGCTACTCAGAGGCCATCGGTCGATGTCATTACGGGAGTCATAAAGGCCAACTTCCCCACAAGGATCTCCTTCCAGGTCTCATCTAAGGTAGACTCACGGACGATCCTCGATCAGCTGGGGGCGGAAAATCTCCTCGGTTCGGGCGATATGCTCTTTCTTCCTCCCGGCACGTCAAAACTGGCTCGCATCCACGGGCCCTATGTGTCGGAAAAAGAGATAGAAAGAATCGTAGACTTCGTAAAAAAGCAGGCCATGCCCGCATATGACGCATCAATATCGGAATATCATCCCGATTCTACGGAAGGTGAAAAACGTGACGAGGAGTTCGATGAAAAGTATGACGAGGCTGTCGAACTGGTAACGGAACTCGGTCAGGCCTCCATCTCTCTGGTACAGCGCTACCTGAAAGTGGGCTACAACAGGGCTGCCCGTATGATCGAGCGTATGGAATCAGAAGGGGTCGTCGGCCCTTCCGACGGCGTGAAACCCAGAAAAGTCCTGGCAAGAAAGATTCCCCGTTGAAAGCAAGAAAGGTGCATATCATCAGCCTTGGCTGTCCGAAAAATCTGGTCGACTCCGAAGTTATGGCGGCACTCCTTTCAAAGAGCGGTTATTGTATCACACTTCACGAAGACAAGGCAGACGTCATCCTGATCAATACGTGCGCATTTATTCTCCCTGCAAAAGAAGAATCCATCGATGAAATCTTGAGGATAGTGGAATGCAAAAAACAAGATGCGCTGCATTGCACCCGCCTGGTGGTGACGGGATGCCTCCCCCAACGTTACGGCAGGATTTTAGAGAAGGAATTGCCGGAAGTAGACCTCTTCCTCGGAATAAGTGAAGTACCAAAGATCGCGAAACACCTGGACAGTTTATGTTTTAACAAACACCCGGGCCGACGATCCATCATTGGTAAACCTATCTTTCTGATGGACGCACACTGCCCCCGCCTGATAACCACGCCTTTTTTTACGGCGTATCTCAAAATCGCCGATGGCTGTTCCAATCGTTGCTCTTACTGCGTTATCCCGGAGATCCGAGGGAAAGCGCGAAGCAGACCAATTGATGATATTCTGACAGAAGTAGAAAGACTTGTAAGAGGCGGCGTGAAAGAGCTCATCATCACTGCCCAGGATACGACAGCTTACGGGTGTGACTTAAAGGGAAAACCAACCCTGAATCATTTATTACAAAAACTGGCATCCATAAAAGACATTCACTGGTTAAGGCTCCTCTATACCCACCCCGCCGGTCTCAACGATGATACCTTTAAAATCATAGCAAACGAAGAACGCATCTGTAACTACATTGATATTCCTATCCAGCATATGGATGATGAAATCCTCGCGGCCATGAACAGACGGGGCGGGAGCAACCTGATCAGGAAAACCATGAAACAAGCGAGGGACTTAATCCCGGATGTGGCCCTCAGGACATCCATTATCGTGGGCTTTCCTGGGGAAACACATACAAAATTCAACAGACTGCTTTCCTCCATAAAGGAGATACGGTTTGATCACCTTGGTGTATTTGCCTATTCGAGAGAGGAAGGGACAAAGGCAGCTTCCTGCCCTGACCGTATATCGGAGAAGGAAAAAGAAACCCGGCGACAGCTTGTCATGGAAGAACAGGCGGTTGTTTCCTATGACATCAATCAATCGCTGATCGGCTCGAT
>DNUI01000218.1 GCA_003508565.1 Syntrophaceae bacterium | reverse complement strand
GCTTGATCTTTACTACAATCTTTTTCTCTCCCTTCGCAGGCGCTTGTGCGCTGATCCCTTTTGCTTCCTTGATAAAATCTATCAGCTCATCTTTTTTCATATCATGGACAGCAACAGATCTTGGAATTTCCATGGCAATCGCTTTGAGTTCCTTGACCGTCATTTTCTCTAATGGTTTTTCTTCCTCATGTTCCTTTTTTTTTATTTCCTCTGCCATATTTTCCTCCTGTAACCTGAAATGTACATATCGTAACACAGCTAATTTTTAATAAGCTGTATTCTCTGTGTTATGTTCGCCGCTTTCTCTGTTTCGTTCTTCTTTTCATATAATAATACAAGTTTTTCCAGATACGCGATGAGTGCTTTTTTCCACCCCTTCTGTGAAGCGGTATCGATGGCAACTTTTAAAATTTCTTCGTCATAGGCATTTTTTTGAATGAGGATTCCGGTGGCAATGAGCTTTGAAAGGGGATCTTCTATTCTCGATATTTCATGCACAGCATCCCCGGGTTTTCCGTCGCGAAATACCTTTATCACGCCACCATACTGTCTTGGTAAGAGATTTTCGTCAATCTTGTCGAAAGAACCCTTTAAAAAGTTATAGAAGGTACGATTTTTCAATACCGGTTGCAGAGCGTCTGTCGTGAGATAGTCTGTATCATCAAAACTCTCGAGGACGGCAACGTGTACTGCGTATTTCGTCAGATAGGCCTTCTCGAGAATTTCCAGCTTCCCGCTCCTTTTAATCTCGTCAATGGCTTTTTTGAATTGTAACTCAGCAATACGGTCCTTGCCGCTTAAATAGTTTTCTTTGAAACTTTCCAGATTATTAAAAGAATCATTCATCCAGTCGGGAATTTGTTTCGAACCGCCGCAACCTAAGAATGAAATAACAATAATCAACAGAATAACAATTTTTTTCATGGCAGTTTAATTTCCGGCTCTTTTTTAGAAGGTAGTATTTTATCTAGGTCCTTCACCAATTTGGCTATGGATGTGACTGTTGAATCGATTTCGGCTCTCAATAGTTTGAAATCTTTTGTCGAATCAGACGCATCCGCACTGATTTTAACGACGTTATCAAGGGCAGCATTCAGTTTTTCAAGTTTCACGATAATATCTTTGAGGATTTTTCTGATTAAAGGGAGTGTGCCGTCGTCGCCATATAGTTGTTCGTCCGTTTTCACAAGGATATCTTTAACCTTTTTCAACGATTCGTTGACAGATTTTGCACTCTCGGGATTGCCTGTGGCCATCTCGATAAACGTTTCTTTTTTCGACAGGTTTGCGGTGAGCGTTTCCGTATTCCTGAGAATTCTATTCACATCCCCCTGGGGATCAGCAAGATTTCCCGTAATTCTTTCAATGTTTGTAACAACTTCGTTTATTTTCTCAAGAGTAGGCTGAACCTTTTTTATCGTTTCGTTGATATCATTGATTATTGTTATTTCACGGATGGTTCCCGGAGACAGGGACGGACTGCTCAAATCGTTTGTAGTAACGATAAGCCGGGAGGAGCCTATCAAGGGTTTGTAGAGACTGAAGGTGCTGTTGGACCTGATCCACTGGTCATGCGGTTCCGGAACCCTTATTGTGATCAGGAGTATTCCCTTATCATTGAGTTCCAGCTTTCCTACCCTGCCGATTCTGTAGCCAGAAAAGAGTACGGGCATTCCTTCTGAGAGGTCTTCCCCGGTTGTCGAGGAAAGGGTAAAGGTATGTTCTCTTGTGAAAAGGCCTTTGCTGTATGCAAGGTATGCGATTGAGGCAACAATTAATACGGATGTAATTACTACAAATAATCCGACTTTGAACTCAGTTTTTTTCAGCATTCATAATCCCGTATCTGTCTTCAAACCATTTATAATCAAATATATGGCATTCTTTAAACGAATCGCTAATGAGTTGCAGCGAATCATAGATAAATCGATCATCCTGTATATCCGGAATAATCATGAACGGCCTATCCAACACAATAAGGGCATTTCGCACCATGACAGCCCGCAGGAGCATGACGATAAAGCGCTCTTTATTCGTTAGCGCGGCGTTTCGTTTATCGGCAATATGTTCCATCCCGTATCTTTCCAGAAAGTGCAGGACCAGGCTTTTCGCTTTTTTGTTTGGTAAATTTTCATGGTACTGCTTAATGAGCGCAACGTTAATCCACGCATCAAGGTTCGAGATAAGCGGTGCATCCAGAGAAATCAATCCCAGGTTTTGTTTGTTTTTCTCAGTGAAGTCAGAGAGCTCCTTTTCGAGTATAACTTCATTATCAAATAGTCTTATAGAGAAATGAGAATTAATGAGAGCACCTCGATGAAAATGATAGCGATAAAGACTTTAACCATACCCTGCAATACCGCAATGGGAATGCTGGTAAGGTCGTCGGAAGCGCTTAACCCGGAACGTATGGGAATTAACGTTATAAAAAAGCCAAATATACAGCATTTTATAAGGTAGATATCTATATCATAAATATCAGCAGATTTTAACAAAACATTTGTATATACATCAAAACTCATTCCAAAAATCAATTTTGAAAAGATCATGCCGCTTGTCAATGCGAGAATGGAGAAAAGAGCGCTGAGGAGGAGAACAGACACAACCCCGTTTATGATCCGCGGTACAAAAAGGTAATCAATGACATCGATGTTGTAGGTATCAAGTGTCCGTAATTCCTTGTTCACCTTCATCACGGCAATTTCTGCATTCATGGCCGAACTTGACCGAAGGGCAACGAGAAGAACGGTAACAAACGGCGAAATCTCTGTAACGACCAGACCCATCAGGATGCGACCGAGATATTCGGCAAGGCCCAAGTTTTTGATGATTTGAAGAACAATACCAATAAGAAGGGAACCAAGGATGATTGAAAGTACCGTGAACAGAGGTAAAATCTGCACAGACGTAAAGTATATCTGATTCACGAGAACCATCTTCATGGCACTGTTGTATGTTTTTTTTTGAAAAATCCTTGCTAAAATTGTGAAGGCGAAAAAAAGGATATCGCGGAACGTTGCCGTCGCGTTCATACTGGCTTTACCAATTTTTTCTATGAATTCAGTCAAGATTGTACCCTTTGCACGGCTGGAGAAATCATTTGTTCGTATATGGATTCACTGAAAAAACGAATTATCGTCTACACAGAAGAGACACACAAGATAACCAATCTCGCAGCAATCCATGAAAACGATATTAAGATGTATAGCCTCCGCAAGGATCGGTAAAGATCATTAACATTCCAATACATTTAGCATAATTGGAGCAAATGTTAACATACTGTAAGTGCCAGTGCAAATATTGTCTTTGTTCTTGACAAGGAAGATATGGTACATACATAAACACTATCAATACAAATATCATCAAAAAAGGATGGTAAGGAGATAACTTATGAAGATTATTCGATTTGTGTCTCATAACGATCAGCTGGTATATGGGCTTCACGATCCTGAAACGGGAAATCAGGCACATGTTATCCAGGGTGATATATTCGGAAAATTCAGCGTAACCTCGAAATTGGCAAAAATTCATCATGTACTCCCACCAGTCCTTCCTTGCAATATACTGGCACTGGGGCTCAACTATAGAAAGCATGCCGACGAAACAAAAGTAACATACCCTGAAATACCAATAGTTTTTATAAAAGCAACGACAAGTGTAGTCGGACATATGTCGCCTATACTCCTCCCCGCGGCAGGTCCGGACAATGTCGATTACGAGGCGGAGCTTGCCGTGGTCATTGGCAAGCAGGTTAAAAATGTTTCTCCTTCTGAGGCAATGGACTGTGTAATAGGTTATACGTGCGCAAATGATGTGAGCGCCCGGGACTGGCAGATTGAAAAACAAAAGAAACAATGGGCGAGAGGAAAGAGTTTTGATACTTTTTGCCCCCTTGGTCCCTATTTGGTAACACGGGATGAAATTCCCGATCCTCAAAATCTCCGAATCCGTACAATATTAAACGGCAATACTGTTCAAGACTCCAACACCTCAGACATGATTTTTAATATCCCGGAAATTATTAGCGACCTTTCGAGGTCCATGACATTGCGTCCGGGCACGGTTATTCTGACCGGAACGCCGGAGGGCGTCGGTTTTACCCGTCAACCTCCTTTATTTCTTCAAGATGGAGATATAGTGACTATAAACATCGACAAAATCGGGCAATTGACGAATCCTGTAAGAAGGGAAGATCAGGAAGAGAGCGTCACGGTGGTGAGTGGAAGGGTCAGAAAACCGTTGATTTTGAGTGATTGATATGTCTTCTACACATCGTATTGACAAAAACGCAAAGAGTTTTATAGTAAAAAATAGTTTGCATCATTGTGCGTAGACTATAAAGAAGATTGATCGAGAGGCACAATTTGAGAAGTCTTGGTATCTGCATTGGTGCATCAACATTGTCGGCGATATGCATAATGAAAGATGGGAATGGTAAAATTCATAAAACGTCTATCAATGTGAAGCCGCACAATGGCAATCCGCGGGAAGCCCTCCAAGAAATCCTTTTATCAGAAAACGGATATGACAAAGTAGCCGTGACAGGCAGAAAATTCAGACATGCCATAAATCTTTCGTCTATTTCAGAGCCGGAAGCAGTTGAATCCGCCCTGTTTTATCTTCACGGCAACCAGCGAAA
>DNUI01000195.1 GCA_003508565.1 Syntrophaceae bacterium | reverse complement strand
ATGCCTTCTGCGCCAAAAGCGCGCGCCTGTGCTGCATCCTGGGGACGGTCGGCATTGGTACGAACACCCAGCTTGCGGATTTTATCCGCCCATTTCATGAGCTGCGTGTACTCTTTATTGACTGCCAGATCCGGCCGAATGGAAGGGATTTTCCCCTCGTATACCCTGCCTGTTGAACCATTCAGAGAAATCCAGTCGCCCTCTTTTATTGTGCGGCCATTTACATTCATCAATTTTTTATTCATGTCAATTTCGAGGGCCGAGCATCCGACGATACAGCATTTGCCCCACCCGCGGGCAACGAGTGCCGCATGGCTTGTCATACCTCCTTTTGCAGTCAGAATCGCTTCCGCAATGTGCATACCATGCACATCTTCGGGAGACGTCTCATTGCGCACAAGAATGACTTTTTTGCCGTCCTTCACCCATGCTTCCGCATCATCGGCAGTAAATACGACCTGCCCGGTTCCCCCGCCGGGGCCTGCCGGCAAACCTTTCGCAAGAACATGGGCCTTTCTTTCCTCGGCCGGGTCAAGCATATCATGCAGCAACTCATCCAACTGGGTCGGTCTTACCCTGAGCACAGCCGTCGCTTCACTGATGAGCTTCTTTTTCGCCATTTCCACAGCCATTTTTACCGCCGCCTGGCCGTTACGCTTGCCCGTACGGGTTTGCAGCATCCATAGGCGCCCTTCCTGGATGGTGAATTCCAAATCCTGCATATCCCGGTAATGCTTTTCCAGCTTGTTTCGAATACCCGTAAGTTCTTTATACAATTTCGGCATATCCTCTTCGAGGCTCTTGAGATGTTTCGTATCATCCGTTTTGTTCATAACATTGAGGGGATTGGGTGTGCGAAGTCCCGCCACGACATCTTCACCCTGGGCGTTGATCAGCCATTCACCGTAAAATATATCCTCACCTGTCGCGGGATTCCTGGTGAAGGCGACGCCGGTCGCACTGTGATCACCCATATTCCCGAAGACCATGGATTGAACACTGACCGCCGTGCCCCATTCATCGGGAATACCCTCTATGCGACGATACGATATGGCACGTTTTCCATTCCAGCTCTGGAATACGGCTCCTATTCCACCCCAGAGCTGTTCGTATGGATCATCGGGAAATTCTTTCCCCAAGACCTGCTTTACCTTGGTTTTAAAAACTTTTACCAGCTCCTTGAGGTCTGCCGCAGTAAGATCCGTGTCCTGGATAATGCCCAGCTTTTTTTTCATTGCCTCCATGACATGATCCAGTTGCACGCGGACCCCTTTCCCCTCGTCCGGTTCAATGCCGGCTGCCTTTTCCATGACAACATCTGAGTACATCATGATCAAGCGGCGGTATGCATCGTACGCAAAACGCTCGTTTCCGGTTTTATCAATCAAACCTTTAATCGTCTTTTCGTTTAAACCGACATTCAAAACCGTTTCCATCATACCAGGCATTGAGGAGCGCGCACCGGATCGCACGGAAAGCAAAAGGGGATTTTCCGGGTCTCCAAATTTCGACTTCATGATGGATTCAACTTTGGAAAGAGCCTTTTTGACTTCATTTTTCAATTGAGGCGGATAAGATTTTTTATGTTTATAGTAATGATTGCACACCTCTGTGGTAATAGTAAAACCGGGAGGTACGGGAATACCGAGATTGGCCATTTCCGCCAGATTAGCCCCCTTCCCGCCCAGTAGTTCCTTCATTTCCGCTTTGCCGTCAGCTTTACCGCCTCCGAATGCATACACATACTTTCCAGACATTAGTCCCTCCTTAAATACTGCATAAATTATACATTAAAAGTCCTGCCTGTTTGGGTATAACATAAGTGAAACAAAAGATTTAATACGTGAGGATATTAAAAACTGAACTAAACGACTTCAAGGTGTGATTTTTCTACCAGCTTTGCTTTTTTAAGTCAAATGGAAATATATAGGAGGGAGAAGTATGGATTCCAAAAAAAAGGCCGGAAGCCTTGCCTCCGGCCTTTTCGCTCAATTACGTAATTGTGGATGCTGTGATGCGTGGATTAACCCAGGAAAAACTTTGTAAATGGGTTCGCAAAGAGAAGAACAAGCGCGATAACCAACGCATAGATTGCGATCGATTCCGCCATGGCCATACCGATCAGCATGGTCATCATGATTTTACCCTGAACTCCCGGATTCCTGCCGACGGCCTGACATGCACCGTTCGTCGCGGTACCGATTCCCAACCCGGCTCCGACAGCTCCTACTCCCATCGCTATCCCCGCTCCTATCATGGCGCCAATAACGAAAAGAGCCTTCACATAGGACTCACCGCCCTGGGCAGCCGCTTCCCCTGCTTCTTTTGCTGCAAACACCAACTGGGAAGACAATAAGAAAGCAAAAATGGTCATAAATACGGTGGTAATTTTCTTAATCATACTTTTACTCCTTTTCAATTTGATTAATTTGTGTTTCTATTCCTTGTTTCCATGAAGCAAAAATTCCTGTCACAAGAAATGCAAAAAACAGGTTAAACACTTGCAATTGCCATGCCATACATAAATATTTATTGTATTATGTATACCACACATTAAAGCTATTCTCATAAATATTCCTCTAAAGATTTTTTGGTCATTCCGGCGGACGCCGAAATCCTGTCTATTCCATGAGTTACAAGACCTCTGGACACCGGTTTTCACCGGTATGACGACTTTTTATGAGATCATCAATTACTGCATACTATTTAAATACTCAAGCTTTGCCCAAAAGGATAGAATTGCCGTATTTAACATTTCGTTCAATTGATACGCAATATTGAAAGAAACGTTAAACCGACGGGAATATGTATATTTTTATTGATATTTTTGCGCGATATCATTAGTATCCAAAATTGATGCGATTAGCATATTGATAAAGGTTAACAAACACGAAAAATGGCAAAAATTCTTATCATCGATGATAACCGTTCCGTGTGTCAGGCCGTTGAGGCGTATTTTACGGAAAGAGGCTATGAAGTACATACTGCCGCGAGCGGAACAGATGGTCTGAACAGGTTTGTAGAAACCTCACCTGACGTTATCATTCTTGATATAAGGCCTCCCGATATCGACGGGTTTACGGTTCTCGAAGACCTGAGAGAGGATGAGGAGAACGTTAAGGTCATAATGATCTCCGCAGACCACGATATGGACACAACCATCAATGCCATGAAGGCCGGCGCTTTTGATTATATCCGCAAGCCCATTCACATGGATGAGTTGCACACAGTTGTCCGAAAAGCCCTGCAGGCCGGAGAAATGGAGAAAAAAGTAAACGATCTTCTCACAAAACCTCCTTTTCGTTTCAAAGCTGGAGATATCATCGGCAGAAGCAGGGAAATGACTGAGATATTTAAGATTATTGGCGTTGTCTCCCAGAGCAAAACCACTGTCCTGATTCAAGGTGAGAGCGGCACGGGTAAGGAGTTAATCGCCAAGGTCATCCACCGCAACACATCTCCTAATGAACCTTATGTCGCGGTTAACTGTTCTGCCATTGTGGAGACGCTGTTGGAATCGGAACTCTTTGGCCATGAAAAAGGTTCATTCACCGGAGCCTTTTCCCGAAAACTCGGTAAGTTCGAACTTGCCCGGCACGGCACGGTGTTTCTGGATGAGATAAGCGAAATGTCTTTAAATCTGCAGGCTAAACTTCTTAGAATACTCCAGGAGATGGAATTTGAGAGGGTTGGCGGCAAAGACAGGGTAAAGGTTAACGCCAGAATCGTTACGGCGACAAATAAGGATCTTGAAAATCTGGTGGAGGAAGGAAAATTCAGGGATGATCTTTTTTATCGCCTTAATGTTGTATCCATCAATATACCACCGCTGCGTGAGAGGAGAGAAGACATCCCTCCCCTTGTCGATTACATTACCGCCAAGATAAACCGTGATCTGAATAAACAGATATTGAGAATTTCCGATGACGTGATGGAAATGTTTCTCAACTATAGTTGGCCTGGAAATGTGAGAGAACTGGAAAATCTCCTCGTCAGTGCTATTGTAACCACGAAGGGTCAAATTCTCGTAAGAGAAGATTTTTCTGAATTTTTTGAAGGTCTACAAAAAAAGACTCATTTAGTAAGAGATGCTGCTGCTGAAGGCGGCAGGTTATTGAAACTGGATGAGGTTGAAGAGCGATATATCCGCAAGGTTATCAAGGCAAGCAGCAACAAGACCAAGGGAGAGATATGTGAGATACTTGGTATCTCCCGCCCTACCTTTGAAAGGAAGCTGGAAAAATACGGGATTACTTTCGAACGCGAGTGAACTCCTCATAACTCTCCCTCTTAATAAGGGGGAGCTTAAATACAATCCATTGCCCAATGACAAGCTATGAAAATAGTATCGACAGAATTCATTAAATCTGCACTCGAACCTTCTCAGTACCCTGAAGGGGCGTTTCCGGAGATTGCGTTTGCGGGCAGGTCGAATGTAGGTAAATCCTCCCTGATTAATGCACTCACGCAAAGAAAAAATTTAGCCCGGACAAGCTCCACCCCGGGCTGTACTCAGTACATCAACTTCTTCCGAATAAATAAACAAATATCCTTTGTTGATCTGCCTGGTTATGGTTTTGCAAAGGTACCGGTATCGATACGAAGGAATTGGAAACCTATGGTGGAAACATACCTCAAAGAAAGAACGTCCTTAAGACTTGTCATTCTCATCCTGGATATAAGGCGAGACCCGTCAGAGGAGGAATTTGCTTTTCTCCATTGGCTTCGTCTTTATAATATTTCGGTCCTTGTTGTTTTGACAAAGACTGACAAGATATCCAGAAACCAGGCGGCTGTCCGCCTTCGCCAGATCAAAGGAGCTTTTGAACTGACCTCAAAGCCGGTGCTTTTTTCGGCACGCACAGGAGAGGGAAAAGCCGCTGTCTGGCGTCTTATAAGGGAGGTCTTAGATCGAGAGCACTCCTTGTCCTAAATCTCAAAGGTATGACTTGATGTATAGTATTCAATAGCCCATATTCCCGGCTCACAAAATACCAGTGCTCAAAAACAGGATTTATAGTTGCGACCGTGTTCTCACTGCGAAATATGTGCATTCAAAATGTTACAGAGACACACATTCCCGTGTAGAGAGAATCAGACAATTTGGCACGGTCTTCAAGGCAGGGTTTCCCGGAGCACAGAGACTCTCAGGTCTCTATAGTCTGGGATGCATCTGATGGGAAGAGGTTCGATCCGCTTAACCCAGGATCAGGGAAACGGATTGACGGGCCATGGTAATAAATGTGTCCGGGAATATTCCCAGAACCAAGGTTGCCACGGCCGCTATGGTCGTTGCCAGGGTGGCCGACCGGGAGAATTTCAGGCCGGGCTGATCAGCGACGGGCTCCCGCATATATATCATGACGGTGACACGTAAATAGTAATATACGGAAAGTACGCTGTTGATGACACCAATAATAGCTAAATCTATAAATCCCCCTTTTACCGCGGCGGCAAAAATATAGAACTTACCCACAAACCCGGCCGTAGGTGGAATGCCTGCCAGGGAAAACATGAAAATTGCCATGGTCGCACCCAATACGGGATATTTGTAGCCCATTCCTGCGTAGTCGCTGATGTTCAGATTATCTTCCGCGTACCGTCCATAGAGAACAACAATTATGAATGCTCCAATATTCATGAACGTATAGGCCAACAGGTAGTATAAGACGCTATAGGTGCCGATATCAGCGGCAGCGTTTTTGGCAGCAACCATGCCTATCATAATGTATCCGGCATGAGCGATACTGGAATAGGCAAGCATGCGCTTGATATTCTCCTGAAGAAGCGCGGCAAGGTTCCCAATGGTCATAGTCAGGATCGCCAGCACCCACAGGATGGCTATCCAGTTCGGCTGCAAAGAGGGTAAGGCGTACACGAATACCCGCAGAAAGGCTGCAAACGCCGCTGCTTTTACACCCGCGGCCATGAAGGCGGTAACTACAGTGGGAGCTCCTTCGTACACATCCGGTGTCCACATATGGAATGGTACGGAGGCAATTTTAAATCCGAATCCCACGATTAAAAATCCCATGCCGAAGAGGAGCATAGGAGAGGATAGGTTCGAGGTCCCGCTCAAATACTTATAAATCGTTGCCAGATTGCTGGAGCCGGTGGCGCCAAAAATGAGAGCGATTCCATAAAGCAAAAAACCTGTCGAGAAGGCGCCGAGCAGCAAGTACTTGAGGGCGGCTTCGTTGCCTTTGATGTTCTTCTTGACAAATGCCGCCAGTATGTAGATGGCAATCGACATGGTTTCAAGTCCAAGAAATATGGTGATCAAATCCGTACCAGCTGCCATGAACATCATTCCCACGCAGGCAAACAGAAGAAGGGCGTAATACTCTGCATGCTCCACTGGTTCCGAGGATTTCCCGAAATAGTCGATGGATGCCAATATGGTTAAACCTGTGCATATAAGGAAAATGAAATTAAAAAAAAGACGGTAATTGTCAAGGGCCAGCATGTTGGCAAAAGCCAGCTCCGAACTTCCCCAGAGGGAGGCTGTAACCAGAAAACTGAGCATTACTCCTAGAAGGCTTATTCCCGCAGTCACGCCGCTCGATACCCTGGGGAAAAACGCACCGATCAAAAGAACGACCATTGCCGTGATAAAAACAACAAGCTCAGGGGCAATACTCGCCCAATTAATAGCAGGAATAACGATATTCATGTATTTTTCCTCCACGTATGAGGTTATCTGCGTTCAAATAAAATACTTCGTTTAGACTTCGCGACACGCTAACGATTTTCCGTTTCCGGCGGCATCTTTTCAATTTTAGAGAGGTAATATCCACCCTGCTTTTCCGCATTCACCACTAATGTGTATTTCTTATCAATCTGTCGCAAGAGATTATGCACCGACGCTTCTGTAGTGCGTAAGAACGGTGTGGGATATACGCCAATCCAGAAAATAAAGAGGATCACCGGCAGCAGCACCGCCCACTCGCGCGGAGAGAGGTCCTTCAGCACCATATTTTTTGGATTGGTTACTTCACCGTACATGACACGCTGAAACATCCAGAGCATATATACGGCGGCAAAAATCACCCCGGAAGCGCCCAGAATAGCAAAGATTTTATATTTCTCAAAAGTGCCCACCAGGATCAAAAACTCACCCACAAACCCGTTCAATCCCGGAAGTCCGATGGATGACAGGGTGACAATTAAAAAAATCGTGGCAAACGCCGGCATCACTTTGGAAAGTCCGCCAAATTCCGAGATCATGCGGGTATGCCTTCGCTCATAGATCATGCCGACGATAAGAAAGAGGGCGCCGGTGGAGAGCCCATGGTTGATCATTTGCAGAATGGCCCCTTCCATGGCAGTGGCATTGAACGCGAATATGCCGAGCATGACAAAACCAAGGTGGCTTACACTGGAAAAGGCTATGAGTCGCTTCAGGTCCTTTTGCACGATACAGACCCATGCGCCGTAAATGATCCCGATCAGAGCGAGCGTCAGGAATATCCAGACTCCGTAATCTATTGCTGCGTTGGGAAACAGCGGCAGACTGAAACGCAGAAATCCATAAGTGCCCATTTTCAGGAGCACCGCCGCCAGGAGAACGCTTCCCACCGTGGGCGCCTCTGTGTGGGCGTCCGGCAACCATGTATGAAAGGGAAACATGGGCACCTTGATGGCAAAGGCGATAGAGAATCCTAGAAACAGCCACAACTGTGTAGAGGGCGGCAATACTGTGGTATAGAGATCGAATATATTGAAAGAGTATACTCCTGTAGCCGCATGATATTCGAAATACAGGTAAAGAATGGCGACCAGCATGAGGACGCTGCCAAACATCGTGAATATGAAGAATTTGACTGCGGCGTAAATCCGCCGGGCGGGGTTGCCCCAGATGCCGATGAGCAGGTACATGGGAATCAGCATGACTTCCCAGAAGACGTAAAAGAGAAACACATCAAGAGAAACGAAGACACCGATCATGCCGGTTTCGAGGAATAGCAGGCAGATCATGAATTCCCTGACCATCTTCTGGATGTCTTCCCAGCAGGCCATCACGCAGATGGGAGTGAAGAATGTCGTGAGCAGAACCAGCAAAAGCGTCAGACCGTCAATTCCCATAAAATAATTGATGCCGTAATCGGGGATCCATGAGTACTTCTCCACGAATTGCACGTTGGCCGTGGCAAGATCAAAATCTCTGAGCAAAAGGAGCGAGATCAGAAAAGTCACGAGGGTCACTACAAATGTCACCATCTTCATGGACTTTCCCTGTTCCCGGTTCATGAAAAGGAGAATCAGCACACCCAGCATGGGCAGGAAAGTAATGGTTGTCAGCAAATAACTCATTAATGCGGCTCCTTATATGGTCAGTATGAGACCTGTTGAAAGGTCTCCGTTATACACGCGTCTCAGTTTAAAAAAATCACAAAGGAAAAGATCAGCACCACACCGATCACAATCATCAAGGCATAATTTTGCACATAGCCTGTCTGCAGGCGCTGTGTCCAATTACCCCATCCCTTGGCCAGGTCCGCGACACCGTTCACCGTACCGTCAATGATTTTGTCATCCACCACTTTCCATAGTAACTTGTCAGAAAGCCAGAGAGTGGGCTTCACAAACAGACGATCATATAATTCGTCAATCCTGTATTTGTCCAGTACCAGATGGTACACCGGGAAAAACCTGCCATAGGTGAGGCGCTCGGGAAGTTCCGGGTTCTTTATATACAGTTTATACGCGATGAAAATGCCGATTGCGGCTACAATAACGGAAACCAGGGCCATCATAAGCTCGAAGCTCAATGAGTGATGGACAGCATGAGCGGGGATTCCTCCAGTGAGTTGACTTACCACCGCCTTACCTTTCATTACGGGTTCCAGCCATTGTGGAAAGAGGTTCAGGCTCTCGATCCAGGGTATCCCCACCCAACCGCCGATAATGGAAAGAATCGCTAAAATCCACAGGGGCGTAGTCATCACTGGCGGGGACTCATGAAGGTGCTCGGCAACATGATGATCCACGCGGCTTTTCCCATAGAAAGTCATGAAAACCGCCCGGAACATGTAAAATGCAGTGATAAGCGCCGCGGTGAGGCCGATCGCCCAGAGAATTACACCTCCCGTTTCCCAGACGGTGCTCTCGGCGCTGAAGGCCTTATACAGGATTTCATCCTTACTGAAGAACCCGGCCAAGGGCGGGATACCGGCTATGGCAAGGGTGCCTATCAGAAACGTTCGATACGTGTGGGGCATGTGCTTGCGCAAATCTCCCATCTTACGCATATCCAACTCCCCGGCAAGGGCGTGCATGACACTGCCGGCGCCCATAAACAGCAGGGCCTTAAAAAAGGCGTGCGTCATCAGATGAAATATTCCGATGGAGAACGCCCCTACCCCGCAGGCTAAAAACATGTAACCCAACTGACTCACCGTGGAATACGCCAGCACCCTCTTGATGTCAAACTGGGTCATACCGATGGTGGCGGCGTAAATGGCGGTAATAGCCCCGATGATCCCTACTATCATAAGTGAAATGGGAGCCATCATGAAAAGAACGTTCATGCGCGCGACCATATACACGCCGGCGGTTACCATGGTGGCAGCATGGATGAGGGCGGAGACCGGCGTGGGACCCTCCATGGCGTCCGGCAGCCATGTGTAAAGTGGAACCTGGGCCGATTTGCCCGTGGCTCCCAGAAAAAGCGCAAGGGTAATCAAGGTAATCTCCAGGCCGCCGTATGCAAAAGTCGAAGGCGCTTTGGCAAATACTTCCTGAAAATTCAGGGTTCCCGTAAAGAAGAAAATGCCAAAAATCCCCAAGAGAAAACCGAAGTCACCGATCCGGTTGACGATAAATGCCTTATTCCCGGCGTCGGTGGCGGATTTCTTTTCATACCAGAAACCGATGAGCAGATAGGAGCAGAGGCCAACGCCTTCCCACCCTACAAACATCATCAGGAAGTTATTGGAGGAAACCAGAATCAGCATGAAGAAGACAAACAGGTTGAGCTCCGTGAAATAACGGGCGTAGCCGGGATCGCCGTGCATATATCCAATAGAATAGATATGGATCAGCAAGCTTACCCAGCAGACCACCAGGAGCATTACCAGGGAAAGGGGGTCGACGAGAAATCCGATATCGACAGAGAAATTGCCCGCTGCCATCCAGGTATATGATACGACATCGTTCAGGATGCGCGATTCAGGGGGCAGCGCTTTTACTTCAAAAAAGATCATGGTTGATAAAATTGCCGAAAGCCCCACGGCAATGCAGGCGATTGGACCAATCACTTTTTTCGGCAGTATATGCCCCAGAAGTCCGTTTATCAAAACTCCCAAAACAGGAAATAAGGGAATCAGCCACACATATTCATGCATTGCACGCTCCTTCTCACCACTTCATCAAATTGATGTCGTCTATGTTGGCTGTCCCCCAATTGCGGTAGATCAGCATGATAATGGCCAGCCCCACAGCTACCTCGGCCGCCGCCACAGTCATAACAAAAAATACATAAACCTGCCCGTGGAGAGACTCCAGATAGCGGGACAACGTGATAAAGGTTAAATTCACCGCATTTAACATAAGCTCGATGGACATAAAGATCACCAAGGCATTGCGTCGAATCAAGACCCCCAGAACCCCTACCCCGAAAATCACGGCGCCGAGCACCAGATAATAACTCATGGGAAGCATATCTATTCCTTATCTATCCTGAATTTAAAGCTGCTTGCGTTCAGCTCATTTCCCTGGAAGGCTTTGCTTTTTCACACGCCTTGCCAGATACACCACTCCTACCATGGTCACCAGAAGCAACACGGAAGTGATTTCAAAAGGCAGAATATAGTCTGTAAACAACAAAGAAGCGACCGCTGCAGTATTACTCACCTGTTCCGCAATTTGCGGGCTGTACGTTCCCGGCGCCCCTAACTGGGATTTACTGTAAAGGAGAGGGGTGGATATACCCAAACCGATTAAAGGAACCAGCACCGCGACAACAATGACTCCAAAATATTTCTGTTGTATATGTTTCGTCATCCACTCACGTTTTTCGTTATCCAGATTCAGAAGCATGATTACAAAAAGGAAGAGCACCATGACCGCGCCTGCATAAACGATCACCTGGATAATGGCGACAAATTCTGCTCCCAGCACCAGATAAAGACCCGCCATGGAAAGAAAGGTAAGTATTAAAAAGAGGGCCGAGTAGAGGGGGCTCCTCTGAAAGACGACGAAAAAGCTGGATATGAGGGTAATTCCACCGATGACAATAAATAAAAACAGCTCCATCAATCCTTCTCCTTATTCCGGTCGCTCTAAAAGCACTTCTTTGGAAAGCAGCATCTTGTTTTTATCCTCCGTGGCCAGTTCATAGGCATGGCTCATTTTTATGGCGTCTTTGGGGCAGCTTTGTGTGCAGTAACTGCAGAAGATGCAGCGGCCAATATCCAATTCAAACTTTACGGGGTAACGGCTGTTGTCTTCCCGCTTTCCGCCCGTAATCTTGATGCATTGCGCCGGGCACCCCCGAGCACAAATACCACAGGCAATACAGAGTTCCTGCCCGTCTTCACCTTTTGTAAGATACGGTCGTCCCCGCCACCTTTCATACATGACTTTTTTTTCTTCCGGATACTGCAGGGTTATCCGGGGACGAAAGAGGGTCTTAAAAGTGAGCGCCAATCCTTTTGCCAGTGCAACTATCATGATTTTTCCTATATCAATTTTTCTTAAGGTATTACAAATCACCAAAAATCTTCATCAAAACCGGAGTAATAAGTATGTTCACCAGTGTCGCCGGCAGGAGAAATTTCCATCCCAGTTTCATCAAAAGATCATAGCGAAACCTTGGATAGGTTGCCCGCACCCAGATGAAAAAGAACACCACAATACTAGTTTTTATGCAGAAATATATAATCGGAAGGAAATACTTTAATACTGGCGCATCCACAAACGGCCCCTGCCACCCACCGAAGAAAAATGTCACCATCAAAGCGCTGGCGGCAAGGATATGTCCATATTCTGCCAGATAGAACAACGCAAATTTCATGGAGCTGTATTCCGTTTGATAACCCGCGACAATTTCATTTTCACATTCCGTGAAGTCAAAAGGGGTACGACCGGTTTCGGCAAATATTGCGATTAAAAAAAGTACAAAGGCCAGGGGCTGCTTAAAACAGAACCATTTGGGAATGACGCCGAACCAGTATCCCTTCTGATGTATCACAATATCCATCAGGCTCATAGAGCCGGTGGTCATAATGATGCCTATAATAGCCAACGCGGCGGCCAGCTCATAGCTGATCATCACCGCCGAAGCACGCACACCGCCTAACAGCGAATATTTATTGTTGGAGCCCCAACCTGCCATGATGAGGCCGTAAATCGCGATGGAGGAAATCGCAAAGATGACCAGAACTGCCACATTGACATCGGCGATGACACCGCGATTGGCGTTGGCCAGGGTGAAATTATACACCCGGCCGCCAATCTCCATTGTTGCCGGCCAAATCACATCGCCGAAGGGAATCACCACAAACGTCATCAACGCCGCAGCGACAAAAACAATGGGGGCCAAAATATATACGGCTTTATTGGCTCCCGACACCGTTATTTCTTCCTTCATAAACATTTTGATACCGTCCGCAATCGGCTGCAGAAGCCCCTGCCAACCCACTCTATTGGGACCGTAACGTTCCTGAAAGAAACCCAGAAAACGCCTCTCCACAAGGGTGATATATGCCAGGATCAGCATGAAAACAGCAAAAAACACCCCTATCTTTACCAGGACTAAAATAACAGAAGCTATGAGATCCAAATTTGATTCAGGCATAATTGTAACGTCTTCCCAATTGAAGTTTATTTTGTAAGCGCTTTGACAGAAAAGTCATTCCGACGCAGGCGGGAATCCCTGAATTCTCTGGATTCCGGGTCAAGCCCGGAAAGACGAACAGCGGAAACTTTATGTCGCTGCATTTACTATGTCATTATTGCGACCGCAGTTCTTTTACCGTGATTCCGGATTTGATTCGGAATCACGTCTTAATCAAAGCTCTCACGTATGTTGTAAGTTTAATCGCACTCTCTTCAGCGGTCTACCTCCGCCAACACCAAATCCACGCTGGCCAGCGACGCCACCATATCGGAAAAAAGCCTTCCTTCACTCATCTTGGCCAACGATTGTAAATTGACAAATGTGGGGGCGCGAATTTTCATGCGGAACGGCTGTACAGTTCCGTCACTAATGATATAGAATCCGAGTTCGCCGCGAGGGGCCTCAATCGCCTTATAGACTTCCCCTGCCGGCGGCTTGAGGGCGCCCTTCATAGTGACACTATAATCTCCTTCCGGCAGACCTTCCAACGCCTGGCGGACGATTTCATTACTCTGACGCATCTCCATCATGCGCACCCGGTAGCGGTCATAGGCATCACAACCATTGTAAATGGCGGCTTTGAAATCAAACTTGTCATAACTCGAATAGGGCTGGTTCTTCCGCAAATCCCAATTTATGCCGGCTGCTCTCGCCATGGGGCCGGAGATGCCTAACGCGATGCAATCTTCCGCCGAAAGATACCCTACTCCCTTCGTGCGGCTTTTCCAGATCACATTTTCCGTGAGAAGCGCTTCATACTCATCCACGCGAGGCGGAAAAGCTTTTATGAATTTCATGCATTCATCATGGAATTCGGGGGGAAGATCCATTGCCACGCCGCCGATACGGAAGAAGGACGGGGTGAGACGGGCGCCGGTAATCATTTCCAGGAAAAAGAGGATCTGTTCCCGCTCCCTGACCATATAGAAAAAGGGAGTCATAGCGCCCAGATCATGCGCAGTGGCCCCTGCCCAGAAAAGATGGCTAGAGATGCGGCTGAGTTCAGTGATGATCACCCGGATAAACTGTGCCCGTGGCGGAGCCTCGATCCCCAGAAGCTTTTCAACGGCGAGACAGTAACCCAGGTTGTTCGATGCCCCGGCCATATAATCCAGCCGGTCTGTCAAAGGGATTATCTGGTGATACGTTCTATTTTCCGCGATCTTCTCAATGCCGCGATGCAGGTATCCAAGGTGCGGAACCACCTTGACCACGGTTTCGCCGTCCAGTTCCACCACCGCCCGGAAAACCCCATGGGTTGAAGGGTGCTGTGGCCCCATGTTGATTTCCATGGTCTCCGTGTCGCCGCCTCTTCGTTCTTCACCTAACTTGATTTCCGGTTGTGCCATGCTTAACCCTTATCTTTTTTATGATATGTTTATGCCCGTCGGTGTCTCCATCATCCTGCTGTCAGGGATATGTTTACTCCTCGCCTTTCCCTTCCAGTGGATAATCCTTTCTGAGGGGGTGACAGTCCCAGTGGTAGGGAAGAAGGATACGCCGCAGATCGGGGTGATTTAAAAATTTGACGCCCATTAAGTCATAGGTTTCCCGCTCATGCCAGTTCGCCGTCGGCCAGATATTCACAACCGTCTCTATCTCTGGGTTCATGTCATCCAGGGGAACCTTAAGCCGCAGCCTCTGGTTGTGTTCATGGGACAGCAAATGATACACCACTACGAAACGAGGGGTTTTGTCTTTATAATCCACCGCAGTGACATCTGCGAGGAAGCGGAAAGAATAATCCGGATCATCCCGCAAGAAGGTGCATACTGGGAGAAACGCCTCCTGCTTCAAAATAACCGTGACATCTCCCCGGTATTCTTCAACGTTTACAACCACATCCGGAAATGCACTTTTGAGCTTGGTCACATCTGTCATATTTTACAGCTCCCTGATTGGATTGACCCACTGGAATGCAACGGTTTTTCCCGCATAATCTTCTCGTGCAACTTGATGATCGCATCGATGAGGGCCTCGGGACGGGGAGGACAACCGGGAAGGTACATATCAACAGGGAGGTATTGATCAATGCCCTGAACCACCGCATAGGAACGAAAGATTCCCCCTGTAGATGCACAGGCTCCCATGGCGAGCACCCATTTTGGTTCCGTCATCTGCGCGTAGATCCGCAATACGGCGGGCAGCATCTTTTTGGTGACCGTTCCTGCCACAATCATTAAATCTGCCTGCCGCGGTGATGGCCGGAAGACTTCCATACCGAAACGGGAAAGATCGTAGGGTGACAATGCCACGTCAATCATCTCAAGGGCGCAGCATGCCAGCCCAAAGGTACAGGGCCACAGTGAACTCTTCCGCGCCCAGTTGATCGCCTTTTCCATGGAAGTTACTATCACGCCATCGCCGTACTTATCGCCTAAACACGTCTCTAATCCCATTCTAACGCTCCTTTACGCCATACATAGGCCAGTCCGGCGAAGAGAATGACAATGAAGATACCCATTTCAATGAATCCAAAAAGCTTCAGATCCTTGAATATAACCGCCCAGGGGAAGAGAAACACCGCTTCAATGTCGAACACAATGAAAAGCATTGCGATGATATAGAATTTTACGGCAAAACGGATTCTGTTGGGACCAATTGTTTCCATGCCGCATTCATACGTCTCAAGTTTCACCCTTTCAGGGTTTCGCGGACCCAGGATTGTGGAAAGCCAAACGATAAGAACACCAAAACCAATGGCCACTAAAAGATACACGGCTATAGGAAAATAATTAAGTAGCATAACGGCCCTTTCTCAGAAAAATGCGGTCTTAATGCTATACAAATGTTATTGTCTACCTGGCCGACTCCACCTCCGGGTTCAGTGGCATGTCCATGTGCCAGGCTGGTAGGACGAATAGATGTGTGAACTGCATTGCCTTGATAAACTTAAATGGATAATGTTATGCGAATGTAAACTTACAGTTAAATTTTGCGCTCTCATACTTTAAGTGTCGCATTAAGTCAAGCAAAATATGTATCTCTTCGGGAATTTTTGAAAAGGAGCAGCAACGGTGCAGAGGGATGTATCTTCATTCATATATCTATAATAATATATTGATATTCCACGGTATTTTAAATTCAAATAAATATTGCTGTGAATATAAACCGTATATTATTTCTTGACTTTCAAACGAAATGTGGTATCAGAGTGTCCGCTTGTCTCAAGGTCAGGCGGAAGAGATGTGTGCGGTAAAAGTCTTTTTAAAACATGGGAAGATTGTATAACCTTTCCTAAATATTAATAAACGATAGGAGATGGAGCATTGTTCAAGATATTAGAAAAGACATTTTTGCAGGAAATTGTTGTCAAAATGGTTATTGAGGCTCCTGAGATTGCCCGCAAGAGGAAGGCGGGGCAGTTCGTCGTTCTGATGATCGATGACAAAGGAGAGAGAATCCCGTTGACCATCGTAGATTCCGACAGCGAAAAGGGTACCATCACAATCATCTATCAGATCGTAGGTAAGACAACGGCCAAAATGGCGCAGATGGAAAAGGGTGATTTTATCCTCAACATACTCGGCCC
>DNUI01000067.1 GCA_003508565.1 Syntrophaceae bacterium | reverse complement strand
TGAATCTGCTTTATTCTAGTACCTTGAGCCTTTACCGGAAGTTCTCTGATCTTTTATTATCCGGTAACTACCATACCTGTTTTCTTCATGGATTTCCCATTTTCCTCTCCTATAGAAGAACGGAATCATGATGGTTTTATGAACTGAGGATAGGGAATAATACGTAGAAAGTCAACGTAATAAGTGAGTGATTGATAATTAAAATGATGCCATAGAATGGAGGAAATCATGCCATCATTTCCACTATCTGCATTTTGCTCGAAAGACATTTCTGTAACATGTAGCCAGTATGCCACTCTTAGGGGCAATAAAAGTCTTGTGATCTTATGGATAATATTACATACGGGAGGAGCATCACATGTTGGCGAGGGTACACGTAAAGATGCGTCCTGTCCAAGAACAACTGGTAAACATGAGGCAGGGGACAGATTGTCCTTATCATCATAACCCATTGATCTGAAAGACTTTTATTCCATCAGGTTCAAATCTGAAAAGCTTGTTGTCAGGCAGGATCAAATTAGCGTGCCGATAGGAATATCTTGTTATCTCTAATTTCTTTTTGCTCCTCAGTATCGTGGGTGGCCAGATCGGGTTTCCCTTTGTCCGATATTGGAAAGTAAGAAGGGGATAGCTATCTCCTTCCTTGGCTATGTTCTTTCCCATCACCTTCATCCAGATATTGTGAGAACTTCCCGGTTGTATCGACCGGATATCGACGGTGAAAATCGTACCAACAGCAGCCTTGCCGAACCCATCTCCAAGCATTCCCCTCATGATATTTACCTGAGGAGACGCAACCGCGTCAGCCACCTCAAAGAGCTGCACCGGCGGTTTTTCTTCTTCTACATAAACGCTATCAGGCAGTATAACGTCCATGAGGATATCTTCTATTTCTTCTTTCCCCTTATTTTCCATATCATAGTATAGCTCGAAGACAACACCTTTTCCGCCGTCTATTGAGGAGGCTTTAAAGGAGGTGCGGATGTCGAGTTCTAAAATCTTCAACCCATCCTTGGTATAAAATTGGGAGCGTGGTCCGAAATAATTGTCATACTGGGCGATGACGGCCTGTTTCGCCGGGATAGAGATATTTTCCCAGCGGAAGACAGTTTCGTTGTTCTTCGTATCTATGAGGGGACGATCGAGGGTCTTATACTCCGATATAGCTACCTTTTGGGGAAACTGCATGGGCATTGCCAAAAGCGAATCATGTCCAAAAGTAGGGAAAAATTTTTTCACGACATAGAGCCCTTGAGGAATGGGAGATTCAATATCAACCTCTATGGTTTCATCGGAGAGGTTTGCGACCAAAGCCCCATGGTTAACGACAGGCTCAAAGTCGACGCGAGTCTGCGGAACATCCCTCTCGACCAGGAGGACAGAAAGTGGTTTCTCCTGGACAGGATTTGATGAAGGGGTTGATCCCTGGGCAAAGGCAGCAACAGTACCTGCCGACAGGAATCCTAAAGTACCTGCTACCAAAAGACTCATGAGAAAAATATATTTCTTCATATTCTTTTTATTTGGGAAGGGAGGGCGATTGAATCGTTTTGCCCTCCCACCAGGATTGTACAATGGATTCCCTCCATCATAATGAGGAAATCCATAGTTCATTAATTAGAAGGCTCCGCCCCAGCCCCTCAGGCCAAAAGTACCCATGGGGAAGCCCAAGTCTTGCTGGGCTTTGTTTAATGCCGTTGCCATAGGCCATTTTAACAACAACGTGCGGTACCAGAAATGGTACGCCGCAGTCTCTGACCTGCCTATGGGCAGATTTATATTCCCCCCGATGTAGGTTCTGGGGCCCCGGGACCATATGGCTGCGTTAAGGGGATTTTTAAAAGAGTTACAGGAGTTTGTCAGTGATACGGAATGGTAAAGTCCTCTCGGAGGTGATATGGCAGCGATTTCGTTATACCACATCGTACCTCCCCACTGCACCAGGCCATAACATGGAGAGCCGCTTGTGCTTGTCACGCCGTGGCCGATATTGTTCCAGGCGAGGAGATAGGTATCATTCTTTAAAAAATCCGTGATTTCTGCCTCTGTACTCGCTGCACCAATACGTTTTGCCGCGTAACCGCCGAACCTGTGATACATAACGGCGTGTATGTTATTGGTCATGGCAACTGCCGAGGGTACCCCCGAGGCACCTGTATTGGCCAATCCGCGGGCGTTCCACCATGAATGATGAGCTTCACGCGCCTCTGCAGCCTCTGCCTCCTTAATCAACGCATCAGTCTTAAATTGACGAGGGTCGTCCGGCACTTTCCCCGCCTTGAATATATTCAGTTTTTGTTTTTCATTCTGGAGTTTCGCATCTGCTGCTACCGCTTTCATAGTCTCAGCGAAGCTCGGTCGATAATTCCTTTTGATATTGAGAAGTTTAGTTTTCCCCGCCTCGAGAGAAAACTCCAACCTTGACATCTCTGCGGTGTAGGTGTTTTTAAGAAGATTGAGGACGATCGTTTCTGCGACATAACCCTTCGCTGTTTGCCTGAGAACATTTGTTTCAGCTCTGCTGCCGATACCCCGTGCGAAATCGGCAGAGAAATTTTTTGTAATCAGCTCCCGGGATGCGCCGATGAGTTTGTTCTGGGTTTCCTGGTTTAATTGTACTTTTGATTTTAATTTTACGGCTAACTCTTCACCCGCAATACTGACAAGTGGCGACGAGAGAATGAATACCGCCACCAGCATGAGAATAGAAATAAGTCGGTATGGTTTGCTGTATGCCATATATTATAAACCTCCATTTTTTTCGTTTTGGATGGCTTCACGACTCCCGCCATCCACACCTTATATTTTCAGTTCTGCTCAATAAAGAATATATTTCTATAATACACCCCCTTTCCGTAATTTGATTTATGTTGAATGACGATTTTACCTTCCCTCCCATTTCGGTTGAAAAGACGGCTCGACCGCACGGAGCCTTACTTGATCGTCTTCATACGCAAACTCAATTCTTGACATCTGGGCAGTAAAGGTCGCCTTGAATAAGCTCACGACCCGTACCTCCACAATATACCCCTTGGAGGTTTTTTCTAAAATAGTTGTTTCTGCATTTGAAGAAGAGCTCTTTGCCAATATTTCGGAAAAGTTGTTTCGTATGAGATCCTTTGTTACTGTGATCAATCTGCTCTGCAAATCTGATGATATCGGAAACGCTGCCTTCACCTGAACATTGATTGGTACCATAAAGGTGTCTCCTCCGGCAGCAAGAGGCAGTGCAATACCCATTCCTGCAGCCAAAATAATGAGCGCGATAATTTTACTGATTGAGTTTCTGGAATTAGTTACGCTTCCCATCGTTTTTTGCTTTTCATGTACTGTATATTAAAATCTTTTTATTATCTATATATGAATCAGCAAGATATGTACCAGGAGGAAGCCAATGTATTACTATGTAATATCAATATCTTGCTGCAATGCTCCCATGAACTGTTTCCACTATTTTGAGGAAGTATTCCTCATCCATTGGGGAATATTTGCCAATTTTAGACGGGAATCAAAAATTGCGCAAGGACTCATTGCTATCTTGAAAGGTTTATAAGAAATCATCTTTTGTATGTCAATTAAAAACTGGCCACACGACATGGGTAGTGAGATATTTTCATCCATGAGTATTCTAAGTCTCGATAGAATTATTACGCATCAAAATAAAGTATACATGCAAGGAAGGCATGCCTATTAATTTCAGGTCGTAACATAGCAATCTACATTCCTGAAGGATCATAAAAGGCTATTGGTGTGCAGGTAATTTCCCCCAAAGACCTCATTGTTTCCAGGGGTAATGCTTGTCGGTTTTATTTTCCATGCAGGATGTCCATCCATCTGATTGCCTCAGAATCACTTATTTTCCCAAGATAGACCTGGGGGGTTTTCAAATCCCGATGCCTCAAGATTACTTTCGATACTATTTCAAGGGGAATACCGTTTCTGCTGGCATACGAAGCCGAATATCTCCTGAAATCGTGTGGTGAAACATGCACATTCAGCTTCGCGCCAAGCTTTCTGATAAGAGACCTTGCCGTTGAATAACAGATGGGGAATATCCGTTCCTCTTTAAATCATTATTTCCGCGGTCGTTTGTGGCGCTTTTTCTCTTTGCCATCATATGTCTTCTTGTTCTCGAGATGACGACGAGCCAACCGGTACGCATTGACAATGCCGAGGAGGGCGAGGAGGGCACACAGCCAACCCATCCAGTCCCCCAGTACGGCATAGACCGTCCGACCTTGCATCATCGGGACCCTGCCGACAAGTGTCCCCCTCGTCCACTGCACGATTCGATGGTCTATTCGACCCACCGGGTCTATGATGGCGGACACGCCTGTATTTGTGGCCCGAATGAGGGATCGCCGGTGCTCGATCGCCCGGAAGCTCGCGAGGACCAGGTGCTCCATTGGCTCTACCGTATTGCCGTACCAGGAATCGTCGGTCAGGTTGAACATCGCCTCAGGAACCTGGCGAAAACGCCCGCCGCTCATCAGCATGCGGATATGTCCGGGAAAGATATCCTCGTAGCATATGCTTACTGAGAGCACATGCCTGCCGAGCATGAGTGGCTCCTTATTCTCTCCGGGCCAAAACCGGCTCGAGTAGGGAGACCACGAGTACAACCATGGAAATGTGTCGCCGAAGGGGATGAATTCGCCGAAGGGCACGAGAACCATCTTGTCGTAGATACCGAGGATTTTACCCATCCCGTCTGCGAGTACCGCGCTGTTGTAGAAGTGGGGGCCGCCGTTCCGGTCAACACGCAAGACTGCGCCGGATAACGTAGGTATGCGCAGGCCGTCAAGCACACCGGTCGGCAGATGCCCCTCACGGTATATGAGGTTGAAACTGTAGACGTTCTCAGGCCATACAACAAGGTCGAGAGAATTGATGGTGATGAGTTTCCTGGACATCTCCTGATGTTCACGAAGAAAACGGCCAGGGTCATGATGCTTCTCCCCTGCCCCAATGTTTGTCTGAACCACGCCGACGGTCAGCTTCTCGGCGATAAAGGCGCCCTTGTCAATGATGCTAATGCGGACTGCGCCGTAAGCAGATACCAACGCGATCACAGCCGCGTAGACCACCACCGGGCGAAAGGAGAAGAATCGCTTCTCGACCCACCGTTCGATCACCGCATAGATCACGGAGTTGGTATATACGACGAGAAAAGTAACACCGAGAATGCCCGTCACATCCGCGATTTGCGTCAGAAGGATGAGCTTATACTGGCTTGCGCCGAGGTAGTTAGGAAAAATCTGGGGCCAGAAATTTTCGAGGGCAGTCCACACGACGGGGGAAACCAAGACCACGCTCCAGCCGGTATCGCGGGTGATCAACCGTGTGGCCCATGCCCATGCCGCAAACACGATGCCGTTTGCCGCAGCAATAAGCAACAATCCAAGCGCCGCGAGGGGCCATGCCAGCCCCGCGAATTGCTGGAACATATACACGATCCAGTAGAAACCACCACCGTGCCCTACAATGCCTGCAACCCATCCCATGAGGAACGCACGGGCTGGACTCTGCCCGCGAATCGCCCACAGTATGGGCACGAGGCATATCCATGCTAGATAAAACTGGTCAAAGCCGGCGTAGCCCAAGAACGCCAGAATGCCGCCCGCGATGGCGGCAATCCAGGGCAGCAAGTCCATAGTTATTGCGCGCGGTAACATATCAGAACCTTAACATTCGTGGAATAATGGCGATGCAGTGTATCGCACCGGGGTAACATAATCAAGAGTAAGCTCATGTTGCGCAGCTATGGCAGATAGAATGAAGCGCACAATCGTTCCACAAGAAATTGAGACACGTATGCTCAAATATATCCCGTTATGACACTCAAAAAATTCCAGCAACTGTACCCGTGACGCCACAACATTTGGTAGTTCAATTATCTTCCCCTATATTTGACAGCAAAAAATGGAAAATGACGGTTTGAAATAAACAATAAATACCTATGATAACGACCAGGAATATCCCTGCATTGATGACGGCTTCGTAAAAAGATCATAGCGGCTATACGTGTCGGTTAGGTGATTTCCCGGAGGGCTGGAATAAAGAAAAACAATGGAACGGTGATCCCAATGCAGGTGAGTGCGATGACTGCAAGACCGAATTGAGGTCCCAATGCTTCTGCAAGGCCGCCGGCCATAACAGCTCCGACTGAAACAAAGCCCCTGTCAAGACTCATGAGACTTAGCACGCGTCCGTGGAAATTCTGTGGTGATTGTTCTAATAACAGAGAGATGTTTAATGAATGATAGGTTGTCGTCATACCCCCGGCGATGATAAGAGCAATGGCAGAAAGGAGGAACCACCGGCTCTGCGAAAGGAGCAACAAGGCTAACCCGAAGATGATGAGAAAACTCATCAGTATCAAACCCCGTCGGGGCAATTGTCGGATAGAAGCCATCGTAAGGGAGCCGATGAGGGCACCCAGACCGGTGAGAGCCAGCATCCACCCGGCACCGGAAGGTCCGATATGCAGGACACTAAGCGCCAGGAGAGGCACGTATACTTGCTGATAGGGTTGTCCGACTACGAAAAGAATAAGTGCCATACCCACCAGATATAATACACGGCGGTTAGCCGCCATATAGCGGAATCCCTCCATCAGGTCATGAAGTATTGAAGTCTTGTTATCAACCACAGTTTCTTCCACTAATGCAATTTTAGCTGTCATCCAGATGACAAAAATAAAAATAATGGCGTTCAACAGATAGACATGCCCGTAGTCAAAAAAAATAAGCAATACACCGGCCAGACCGGCTCCCAACACCCGCATGGTGTTCATAGCGGAGGTATTCAGAGCGACGGCGTTGAGTATTGTGTCTGACGGAACAAGGCGAGGTATCATGGATTGCCTTGCCGGCTGGTTAAAAGCCATGGAGCCACCGGAGATAAAAGCAGTAACGAAAACGTGCCAGACTACTATACTTCCCGTGAGTATAAGGATAGCGAGCGTGAGGTGCATTATCATGGTGATCGATTGGCTGAGCATCAACACGCGCCGTTTGTTGTACCTGTCTGCTACAACACCGGCAAGAAGCCCGAAAAGAAACTGGGGAATCATTCTTACTGCTACTACAAATCCGACCTGAAGGGGGGAGCCGGTCAACTCGAGGATAAGGAGGGGGCGCACTACTTGTTCCATCCACATCGTTGCCGCATGACCGAGTTGTCCCAGCCACATATTACGGAAATCGGGATAGCGGAGAGCCCGGAAGGTGCCGGATATTTTTATACCCTCGCTAAAGTTTCTTGTCCCTATGTTATCAGGTAGATCCAATTGATTAAAGGAGCCCTTACCTTCTCACATTGATAATTCTTGACAGGAAATTTTTTTATGGGGGAAGTATAGGAAACGCTGTCTTGTATGTCAATTAAATATGGGCCACAAAATGATAGGGTGGTGTCAATGTCGTCGGACGTGAATTGTGTGTATTTCGCATTGAATCCCTGTGTTGTCGTCTAGGCTGACGATTTGTTGGTAGCAGGAAGTAGTATAGTGCCCTTACAAAGGGCGGAAGGCCAGCCGGCACACCGAAAGAAGGTGATACTCATTGCCAGCTAATTCCCTTTGATATTCAATAACCTTGTGTTCTTCTGTCCGCTGTACCCCACAATCTGATCGCTATGAGGTTTGATGAAAAGGTAATAAAGCCGCCCTTCGCGGTATGTACTGCCGGCAAGTTCGGCGGCATGGTCGCCGACTCCCATATACACATCACATCTGCCCGCGGCCCGGATAGCTCCCCCTGTATCCTGATCCAAAGCAAACCCTACGGGACTGTCAAGAGCAACCGCGGCAAAGGCAAACATCGCCCTGGGAAAGACAGTTTTATCCGTTGCAAT
>DNUI01000009.1:5534-9016 GCA_003508565.1 Syntrophaceae bacterium | reverse complement strand
CATGACGTACTGAGCGAAATCCTTAAAAGAGATCCCGAAAATCAACAGGTTGTGAATAGATTAAAAGACGTAAGCGCCATGATAAATGCCGGGATACAAAAGGATGTATCTTCACATTCACGAACAAATGAGGAGGTTATTCAAGAACTTACAAGGTGGCTTAAAAATATCAACAGGTTAAAAAGTTATGCGTCATAATTCTTCAGTATCGCCCCAGAGGATATCAAAAGTACTGTCGAGACTTAATAGCCATAATGTGGAAGCGTTGCTTTTTCTTGATATCAAAAATGTTCGCTATTTAACTGGTTTCACGGGCAGTGATGGGGCACTGCTTATAGGGAAGAGGCAAAAGCTGCTTATGGTTGACGGTCGTTATACGAATCAAGCAAAAAGAGAAGTCCATGATGTAGAGATTTTCCAGTATCGGGAAAAGGCAGAGGGAATCGAGGCCGTTATCTTAGACACCAGTTTAAAATCCATAGGGTTTGAATCAACGGCAATGAATGTCTCTAACTACATGAAACTGAAGAAAAAACTCAAGTCTGTAAAGTTAAAACCCATGTCTCACGAAATAGATACCATCAGAGCTGTCAAAGATAAAATGGAACTTTCATATATAAGAAAAGCCGCTGATATAGCACATGAAGCCCTTGGCACTGTGTATGAATTCATAAAGCCTGGCGTCAGTGAGAAAGATATTGCCATAGAATTGGACTATCGTATAGTCAGAGCTGGTGCAGAAGAAGTTTCTTTTTCTACCATTGTGGCGACGGGTGTAAACTCATCGCAACCTCATGCAACACCGGGATCTCGCAAGATCAAAAATGGAGATGTCGTCATGATTGATTACGGTGCTGTATGTAATGGTTATCATTCTGACGAAACTTGTACTTTCATTGTTGGTCGTGCTGATAAAAAACAGACAGAGGTGTACTCGCTGGTCAAGGAGGCGCACGACAAGGCGTTGGCAGGCGTGAAAGCCGGTGCCACGTGCAAAGGAATTGATCACATTGCGAGAACATGCATAGAGGGCGAGGATATGGGAAAATATTTTACTCATGGCACAGGCCATGGTGTCGGGCTTGATGTCCATGAAGCACCGAGGATCGCAGACAAATCTGAACATATCCTTGAAGCGGGTATGGTGGTAACGATAGAACCCGGTGTCTATATCCCCGGTGCATGGGGTATTCGTATCGAGGATATGGTGATAGTAAAAGAAAATGGATTTGAGGTCTTGACAAAAGTACCAAAAGACTTCACGGTATTACATTAATAACATAGTGAGAAACTCAATACATATTAGGATGTCATGATATGAAGGTATTTCCAGATGATCTTCTTTATAATCGGGAACATGCATGGGTAAGAGTTGAGGGTGAGTTAGCTACAATCGGTATCACCGACTACGCACAGGAGAATTTAGGAGAGATCCTCGCGATCGAACTCCCCGAAGATGATTGTTATGTGGAGCGGGATGAGCCTTTTGGAACCATAGAATCCTCGAAGGGTGTTTTTGAACTCATGTCACCGGTCAGTGGTGAAGTAATGAATGTCAATGAGGATTTACTGGACGACATCGGTATTATCAACAGTGATCCTCACGATACAGGATGGATGATCGTTGTAGAAATGAAGGATTTGGAAGAGCTTGACGACCTTCTAGATTCGAGGGAATATCATGATTTTGTAATTAAGGAAGCGGAGGGTGGTTAAATCCAATTGATGAAATGATATGGAGAGTTATTCCTTTCAATCGCTTGAGCGCCTCTGAAAATATGGCCATGGACGAGGCCATTTTCCGGGAAAATCAGCGAAATGATTCACCACCGACTCTCAGATTATATGGCTGGTGCCCTCCTTCCATATCTCTAGGATATTTTCAGGAAACACGGGATGAGCTTAATGTTTCCGTATGCAATCGTTATCAGATTGACATTGTACGGCGTCCAACAGGGGGAAAGGCCGTCCTGCATGAGAATGATCTGACGTATGCAGTGATCGCAAAAGAACATAATCCCCTCTTCACTCAAAACATTCTGGGAACGTACAGAATCATCAGTGGCTGCATCGCAGACGCTCTCTCAGAACTTGGTATTCACGCTGAGATGTCGGCTGACGGAAGAACTACGGGAAACGACCCATTAAAAGCAGTCTGCTTTTCATCACCGTCCCACTATGAACTTCTGGTAAACAGGCGAAAAATATGCGGCAGCGCACAGGTAAGATCGCGTGGCGTGTTCCTTCAGCACGGTTCCATTCTCCTGGACTTTGATCCTGTCAAAACCTGCGCTCTTTTTGTGTCCCGGGACGCTAATCGCGAGAGGCAGGTAGAGAAACTGCGAGAATCCGTAACCTCGGTCTATGAATACACCGGCGTCGATATCAGTGTGACGAAGATGTGCCACGTTTTGCAAAAAAGCTTCGAGAAGAAACTATGTATCGAGTTGGTCGAGGGTGGATTGACTGCTAAAGAAGCGGCTCTCATGGCACGATTGATAAAAGACAAGTATACGAATGATCAATGGAATATGGAAGGCAAGAGGACTTTACATGGATATTAAAACCCTCATTCGAAAGGAAGTGCTCGACCAGCCAGGATATCGAGTAGATACCACACCATGCCGCATTAAAATGGATGCGATGGAAAGTCCTTTCACCATTCCCTCTCACCTCAAGGAACAATTATCTGAAGAGATGAAAAAGGTTCCCTTGAACCGTTACCCGGAACCCGGCGCTCCCGTCATCAGGAAAAAGTTTGCGAAGCACTATGGCGTTGATGCCGAGATGATAATGATCGGCAACGGATCGGATGAACTCATTCAGACACTGTGTACCGCACTGGTCGATTCATCATCAGCGGTCATTGTTCCATTACCCACGTTTGTTATGTATCGGATAATCGCTATTAATACGGGCCGTACGGTTATTGAAGTGCCTCTCGATGGAGCGTTTGATCTTGACCTGGATGCCATCCTCACGCACGCAGCCATGAAATCTCCTGCCCTGATATTCATCAGCTATCCCAACAATCCCACGGGTAACTGTTTCAGTCATGACAAGATAAAAACCATAATCGAAAAAGCGAACGGTATTGTAGTAGTCGATGAGGCATATGGCAGCTTCTCCGGAAATACTCTTGTACCTTGGCTCAAAAAGTATGACAACCTGGTTATTCTTAAGACCCTTTCCAAGGTGGGACTTGCCGCTATGAGAATAGGTTTCCTTATCGGTGCTCCGCAGCTCATCCATGAATTCGATAAGGTAAGGCTTCCCTATAATATCAATTCCCTTTCTCAGGCATCGGCTGGTTTCTATATCGATCACATGGATACGTTTTTAAACCAGACGAAGGAAATTATACAAAGTCGGGAAGCTCTCTTCAAAGCATTAAGAAAGATTGATTGTGTTAAGCCCTATCCCTCAAAAGCAAATTTTATTTTTTTTAGTTGCGATTTGGATACAGATAGCGTATATGAGGG
>DNUI01000009.1:0-5373 GCA_003508565.1 Syntrophaceae bacterium | reverse complement strand
TATACGCTTTAAAAAATATTATGCTATGAGACCTTTGAAAATCTACTCACCGCGACACTTTCTCCATTCCGTCGAAAGAATAAAGCGGGAGTTTTTCAAATGTCGTATCATGATACAGTATTGAAATACTCGAGAAAGGAAGGGTTGTTTTGGAAGTAAAAGTATACGATAATGATATAGAGAAGGCATTGAAAATCCTTAAGAATAAACTTTCGAAAAGCGGTTTATTCAAAGAACTAAAGCTGCGCAGAGCATACGAGAAGCCCTCTGTGAAGAGGAAGCGAAAAGCCATTGAGGCCCGCAGGAGATATGCCAAGGTCCAACGGCGCAGAAGTTATTGAAAAAAAGATAATAATGGAGACCGTAACACAAGGTCTCGCTGAGGTATATGTTCCTCAGGCTCACCAAGACGGGATCCTCTCACCGGACACGGCGGAAGATCCCCCATGGATTAATTATGGAAGACAAACAATACCTGGTTGATGCACTATCCGTAGAAGAGTCCTGGCGGATATTTCGCATCATGGCCGAATTTGTGGAGGCCATTGAAACCCTCTCCAAACTGAAAAACTCGGTCAGCATTTTCGGATCGGCGCGGGTCCGTCCCGAAGATCCATACTACAAAAAGACAGAGTACCTTGCCAGGAGGCTTGCCGAGAGCGGTTTCAGCGTAATAACCGGAGGCGGCCCCGGTCTCATGGAGGCAGCCAATAAGGGAGCAGCGGCAGGGGGCGGACGGTCAGTGGGAATGAACATTCGTCTTCCCTTTGAGCAGAAGCCGAATCCTTATGCAAATACCACTATTGAGTATAAATATTTTTTCGTCCGCAAGGTAATGTTTGTCAAATATGCTGTTGCGTATGTAATCCTGCCCGGAGGCTTCGGTACCATGGATGAACTCTTCGAGGCCCTGACACTGATTCAGACGCAAAGAATAAAGGGTTTCCCTGTCGTTATGATGGGAAGCGAATACTGGCAAGGTCTGCTTGACTGGTTAAAAAATACTATGCTCCAAAGCGATATGATTGAACCGCGTGATCTAGAAATTATCCAGGTGATTGATGATCCGGACGAAATAGTCAAGCATATTAAGAAATTTGTTATCCTCTAAAAAACCTGTCCCTTCTGACACCACACAATCAGAGTACCATTGAGAACAGTCTAAAATGCTACGGACAGAATAATGGATTTTGAGAAAGTATTGATTGATCTTAAGAAAGGGAACGTAGCCTCTCCCTGCTATCTGCTTTACGGTCAAGAAGATTACCTGATCAAGGAGGCCTTGAATAAAATCATCGAGGGCGCCCTTCCCGCAAACGATAGAGATCTTAATCTCTTTTTCATGGACGGCGAAAACGAAGATATTGATGCCCTTTGTGATACCATCCTGACACCCCCCCTCATTCCAGGGAAAAAAGTAGTCGTACTAAGAAATACCCGTCTTTTTCAATCGAGAAACATACTCCCGGAAATACTACAAAAAGTTCGTAATTATCTAGAAAACGATCCCGATACGGCCGTGAAATATTTTACTCAGTTTATGCGCATTACGGGCTGGAATCTTGATGAGCTCAGTGATGATGGGTGGAAAAGAATTACAGACGACGAATGGCAAAAAATTGTAGAAGGAGATAGCGGACATGATCGGGAAACATGGTTGCCCGCAATAATCGAGATTGCAATACGCCGTGGAATAGGAACGACAGAAAAGAGGGATGATACAGAACGTCTTGAAGGTGTTCTCAAAAGTAGCATCCCGGAAGGAAATCATCTGATAATAACCGCGGAAACGGTTGACAAAAGGAAACGGCTCTTTAAAGTTATATCAGAAACAGGAATGATCCTTCATTTTTCTCCTGTAAAGGGTGAGTCCCGGCAGAAGAATGTACTGATGGACACGGCGAGGGATCTTTTAGCAAAAAGCGGGAAAAAACTGTCGCCGCGCGCGTGGATCGCGGTCGGCAGGAAAACCGGGTTCACCCTCGCTGATTCCATGGGAGCCCTCGAAATGTTAATCACCTACACCGGTGAGCGGACATTGATAGAGGAAGCAGATGTCGAAGAGGTCATCGGAAAAACAAAAGAAGATACTGTTTTTGACTTGGCAGGAGCAATCGCAGACAAAAATCTTACTAAGGCCTTAGTAAGCCTGAAGGATCTTTTCGATCAAGGCGTCAACCACGTGTTAATCCTGTCCATGATTGCGAGGGAAATAAGGTTCCTCCTCCACGCAAAAACGTTCATCAAATCAGGAAAGATTACCTCTTTTCAACAGAATATGGAATATGATGCGTTCCAGAAGTCAGTGTATCCGATTATTCAGGCATTGCATAACGATAAAGGGAAAAGAGGAAGTAAAAGTGCTCTTGGCACGCAACATCCTTATGTTATTTATCATGCCCTGAAAAATTCCCATAGCTTTGTATATGAACTTTTGGTTACATATCTGGAAGATCTCGTTGAAATGGATATGGCCTTCAAAACAACCGCAAAAGACCCGAAGTTCCTGCTTGAACGTTTTATCGTGAAAGTGTGTACATGAAGAGGAGCCGTCGCGGAATAACCGTCAATGCTCAGAGTTTCCGGATTTTTGCCAATGCCGATTTTTGCTTCCGCGAAAGCCGCTTTGCCGGTCCTTTCCTTTTTATGCCTGCCCTGGTCTCTTCATCGTTATTTTTTTCATGCTCTTCGACGCGCTGGATGAGTGATTCGGGTGTGCTGATTTTTAACCTGCTGACGTGCCCTTCAAAATCCTGAGACGATATCGCAGTTATCCCTCTGCGGCTGACAAAACCGGCAATATCCCTGTCCGATGTAACCACAACGATTTCTTCCCCAACTTTTTGCACCATCCGCTTGATGACATCATCCGCCTTTTCGCCCCTCCGGGAATATATGATATCAATGCTTTCCTGCCGATCACGCTCCTCCTCGACCGGACCTCCTTCCCAGCCGTCAAATACGACCGTCACCTTATGCTCTTTATGCCTTTTGTACAGCGCCATAAAGTGTATCAGCGCCTTGCGGCCCTCCTCCAGGCTGAATCTCTCATAGCGTCTCAGTGTATCTGATTGTCTTATCAGGTTATATCCGTCAATGATGATGTGCATAATGGCTCATGGTGATTTTAGTATATCTCATGATATGTGAGGCAATAGTCCAACAAACGCATTGGGCATCCTGCCCGGCAATATTTATTATCCCTAAAAACTTGGTTTTTACTTGACCTCAACACGGCGCTTCTGCTATTTTTCATCTACTTATATAGTAGAAAGTCCTTGACAGGTCAAACCCTACCTTACATAACCTCCTGCGAGAGAGCAGAGTACTGCCCTGAACTGGCGAAGATTAAATGTCTGTGAACCAATTTAATATTTCATAAAATTTGCAAAGATGTAGAGCTAATAAAAATATGAGGAGGATTGATATGCCAGAAAAAATCTATCAGCCGGGCGAGTGTTACAAGTATCAACTGATCATTAAACACCTTCTTGAACCCCCTTTAATCTTTGCACCCGATCAGCAGATCATCTACAGAGACAAAGTTCGTTACACCTACAGAATGCTCAACGAGCGTATTCATAGGCTGGCCAACTCCTTGAGGTTACTGGGAGTCAAGGCAGGTGATACGGTCTGCGTATTCGATTATGACAGTCACCGGTATCTGGAATGCTTCTTCGCCATTCCCATGATGGGAGCGGTTCTCCACACTCAAAACTGGCGGCTGTCTCCGGAACAGATCCTCTACACGATGAATCATGCGGGGGATGACGTCGTCCTGATTCACGCGGATTTTTTGCCTCTCCTTGAAGCAGTAAAGGATAAACTGACGACCGTCAAAAAGATTATCCTTATCACTGATGGGGACACAAGGCCTGATACAAAAATACCTATTGATATGGAATATGAAGAGATGCTTCGGGGAGCTTCTCGTCACTATGATTTCCCTGATCTCGATGAGAACACAAGGGCAACAACATTTTATACCACAGGAACAACGGGAGCCCCCAAGGGTGTCTTCTTTTCTCACAGGCAGCTTGTTCTTCACACACAGGCAGGATTAATCGGATTGAGCGCCTATGAATCGCCCGCCAGATTCCGTTCGACTGATGTGTATATGCCGCTTACCCCCATGTTTCACGTACACGCCTGGGGAATTCCCTATTTGGCAACCATGCTGGGTGTCAAACAGGTCTATCCCGGCAGATACGAACCGGAGATGCTCGTGAAATTGATCTTGACAGAAAGGGTAACCTTCTCTCACTGCGTTCCGACGATTCTTCATATGCTGGTGAGCAGTCCCGTAGTTAAAAAAATTGATTTATCCAGATGGAAGGTGATTATCGGTGGTTCGAGGCTGCCCAAGGGGCTGGCCAAGGCAACAATGGATCTCGGCATCCAGGTTTTTTCCGGATACGGTATGTCGGAAACCTGCCCGGTAATCTCTCTGGCAAACCTGAAACCGCCCATGCTCGATTGGAACAAGGAAAATCAGCTTGATAAGCTGATCATGACAGGCCTTCCCATACCTTTTGTGTATGCGAGAATCGTTGATTCCTCAGGAAAAGACATACCGCATAACGGTACCGCCACAGGCGAACTGATTTTAAGGGCTCCCTGGCTTACGGACAGTTATTTTAAGGATCCCGAAAGAACGAAAGATTTATGGAAGGACGGATGGCTGTATACGGGGGACGTCGCCTCCATTGACCCGGCGGGATATATACAGATCACGGATCGAACCAAAGATGTGATCAAAACGGGAGGCGAATGGATTTCTTCTCTCGAACTGGAGAATCTGATCAGCCAGCACGATGCGGTGTCGGAAGCGGCGGCGATCGGGGTTGCTGATGAAAAATGGGGAGAGAGACCTGTGTTGATCGTTGTTCTGAGACCTGAATACAAAGATAAGGTTAGTGAAGAAGACTTGAAGAAGTTCATGACAAAATTTGCACAAGAGGGAAAAATTCCGAAATATGGCGTCCCTGACCGCTTCCTGCTTGTCGATGGGATTCCCAAGACCAGCGTGGGCAAGATTAATAAAATTCAGCTGAGAAAATTATACAGTTAGGAGGACAAACATGGATTTCGAATTGACCGATGAATTGAAAATGTTAAAGGAGATGGCATATAAATTTGCCCAAGCTGAGTTTTCCGGGATATCCCATGAATGCGACAAGGAAGAGAAATACACCCCGGAAATCCGAAAAAAAGCCGCTGAAAACGGTCTTGTCGGGGCCTGGATTCCCGAAGAATACGGAGGCGCGGGGGCAGGCTTCCTAGGCAACTCAATAATCACAGAAGAACTATCAAAGGTGGATATGGGAATAGGATTGAACGTTGCCGCTGCTACGTTTGGTTGTGAAGCCATAT
>DNUI01000234.1:3039-5931 GCA_003508565.1 Syntrophaceae bacterium | reverse complement strand
GCGGGGATTATGATACAACCTGTAGAATCGGGATATAGGGTACCATTATTAATTTTTTATTATCAATCACAAAAGGCGGGTGAAGGAGGGTACGGTGAACTTTCAGGAATTGATATTCGCCCTTAATAAATACTGGGCAGACTATGGATGTGTCATTCAACAGCCCTATGATATCGAGGTAGGAGCAGGAACCTTCAACCCTGCAACGTTTCTGCGGGCACTGGGACCGGAACCATGGAACGTTGCGTATGTGGAACCTTCGCGGAGACCGACTGACGGTAGATATGGAGAAAACCCGAACAGGTTGCAGCATTACTATCAATATCAGGTTATATTGAAACCCTCTCCCATTGATATACAGGAGCTCTATCTTGAATCTTTGCGGAGCTTTGGCATCGACCCTCTTGATCATGACATCCGCTTCGTGGAGGACGACTGGGAATCGCCCACGTTAGGAGCTTGGGGACTGGGATGGGAGGTCTGGCTCGATGGCATGGAAATAACACAGTTTACATACTTCCAGCAATGCGGCGGCATTGACCTTAATCCCATATGCGGAGAGTTGACATATGGTATCGAGCGCATTGCCATGTATATCCAGGAAATCGACAACGTATATGATCTCAAATGGAGTGATAAAGTATCCTATGGAGATGTTCACCACAAGGGCGAGGTAGAGTGGTCGCACTACAACTTTGAATTTGCAGATACGGATATGCTCAGGAAATTTTTCGACATGTGCGAAGCTGAGTCCATCAGGATGGCAGAAAAAGAGTTGGTATTGCCAACCTATGATTATTGCCTCAAGTGCTCCCACTTGTTTAATTTGCTGAATGCCCGGGGCGCCATCAGCGTCGCAGAACGTACAAGCTATATAGGAAGAGTAAGGACCCTGGCCAAATTAAGCGCGGAGGGCTATCTCAAACAGCGTGAAAAGATGGGGTATCCTTTATTGGCAAAAATGAAATAGCAACAGACTGGAGTTAATCGATGGGCAAGGAACTTCTACTTGAAATAGGGACAGAGGAAATACCCGCCGCCTTCTTACCGAAGGCTATTAAAGACATGGATGAAATCATCCGGAAGGAGCTTTCCGGCAAACGCATAGAACACGGTGATGTCAAAGCCATGGCAACCCCAAGAAGGCTCTGCCTTTGTGTCGCGAACATGTCGATTAGGCAGAAAGACCAGATTACCGAAAAAATCGGTCCTGCCAAAAGAGTCGCCTTTGATGAAAAGGGAAATCCAACGAAAGCCGCTATCGGCTTTGCGGCGGGACAGGGAATTGATGTCTCGGAGCTCGAAATAATAACAACAGAAAAAGGTGAATATATCTGCGCCAGAAAAAAGATTATCGGAGAAGACACGAAGACCCTCCTTCCAGATATCCTCACAAAATTCATCACTTCCATTCCTTTTAAAAAATCTATGCGCTGGTCTAACCTGGAAATTCGTTTTGCAAGACCCATTCACTGGATTCTTGCCATTTACGGAAGTGAAACGATACCTTTGTGCATTGAAAATATCGAGAGCGGAGATAAAAGTTACGGTCACCGTTTCATGAGTCCGAAATCATTCAAGGTTAAAAACCTCAAAGACTATATTACAAAATGCAAAAAGCATTTTGTTATCATCGATCCGGAGGAACGGAGAAACATCATCATCGATGAGGCAGAGAAAGTCGCAAAATCTGTGAACGGGAAGATCTTTTGCACAGAAAATCTTCTCGAGACAGTAACTTATCTTGTTGAATATCCGACAGCGGTATGTGGAAGTTTTGACACAGAATTTTTGAAGCTTCCCAAAGAGGTTCTTACAACCTCCATGATTTCACACCAGAAATATTTTCCTGTCATAGATGACACGGGGAATCTGTTGCCATACTTTATTACCATAAATAACACCCAGGCGCGGGATTCTTCAATCGTTGCCCGGGGCAACGAAAAAGTAATACGTGCAAGGCTGTCTGACGCAAAATTCTTCTTTGACGAGGACCAAAAAACGCCTCTCGATCACCACGTGGAAAAACTGCATCAGGTTGTATTCCACACCCAGCTGGGCACCTCATACGATAAGGTTACGCAATTCAGAAAGCTCGCCGAATATATCACTGACCAGATAGATCCCTCTCTTAAAGAAAGAGTTGACCGTGCCGCAGTTCTTGCCAAGGCCGATTTGGAAACCCTTATGGTCTATGAGTTCGCTGAGCTTCAGGGAATCATGGGCCGTGAGTATGCGTTGATAGCGGGTGAAAATCCTATTGTGGCGAAGGCCATTTATGAGCATTACCTGCCCACCGCAGCCGGAGGCGAACTGCCGGAAACGGATGAAGGGGCTATTGTCAGTATTGCGGACAAGATGGATACCATCGTTGGTTTCTTCGGTGTGAACCTGATCCCCACGGGAACCGCGGATCCGTATGCATTGCGAAGGCAAGCAATTGGTATTATCAACATTATCCTTAACAAGAAGTACTCACTGAATCTGGAAGGACTGATTGATAAAAGCCTTTCAATTCTCGACAATAAACTGAAAAGAAACCCAAAGGAAATCAAGACAGACGTTCTTGAATTCTTTAAGGGCAGATTTGAAAACCAGCTTATTTCTCAGGGACATCCCTATGATGTAGTCGATGCCGTCCTCGAAACCGGCTCATCAGACATATTGCGGTCATTAAAAAAAATCGAGGCCATGGAAGCTTTCAAGTCACATGCTGACTTCGAGCCATTAGCAATCGCCTTTAAACGGGCTGGAAATATCATAAAGGACTTTAAAAACGGAGCTGTTGATCCATCAAAGTTCGAAAGTGATGAAGAAAGAAATCTCTACAATGCATATTCGCACACGAAAGATAATGTGCTTAAGCATATTGATGTCGATGACTATCGCTCC
>DNUI01000234.1:0-2908 GCA_003508565.1 Syntrophaceae bacterium | reverse complement strand
CGGTTTTCATGCAACAGTTCAGCACATACATGTGTGTGGTTATAGAAACAAGTTTATATTGAATTTTTTTTCGTTCTGATTTAGCATTCTCAACACATGCTGCATTGTGCAGTAAAATAAGTAAAATATGGACACGCGAATGGATACTCTTCACGCAGAAGACAGTATATTGAGCAACCTGATGGGTGATCAGCATGCCTCTCTTGAGGAACAATTGCGCATTCGTAAAGCGCTGCAGGATATTACCAATCGTATTCATGCCGCTCAGAACACAAAACAGATTCTCGTGGATCTGAGAGATGGCATTTTAAACCTGTTTGACGCTCATTCCATCACTATCTATGTGGTTGACAAATTAAGAAATGAAATTTATTCCATGTTTCTCGTTGGTTCCCAGCTTAAAGAAATAAGGGTGCCCATTAGCAATAAAAGTATTGCAGGTTATGTAGCCAACACGGGAAGAACGGTAAACATCGCCGATGTGTACGACAAGGAAGAGCTTAAAAGCATTGATAAAGAACTGACATTTGATTACAGCTGGGATAAAAAATCAGGTTTCAGAACTAAGCAGGTTCTGGCAGCTCCCATAATCTACGATAAGGCCCTTAAAGGGGCGATACAGATACTGAACAGAAAGGGCGCCGGTAAATTTACAGAAGACGAACAGGGTTTCTTGTTGGAAATTGCCGACGTGTTAGGAATAGCACTTAACAATCAGGAAAGATTTGTCAGAAGGAGAAAAACACGGTTCGACTACCTCCTTTCTCGTGGTCTGCTCAAAGAAGAAGAGCTGGATAGTGCGTGGGACAAATCGAGGGATGAAAAGGAATCCATGGAAACCTTCCTGATGAGTAAATACAAAATCACGAAACAGGATATCGTTAAATCATATGAAGAGTATTTTCGATGTAAGGTTATACCTTTTAATGACAAATTCCCCATCCCGGGAGATCTGCTAAAAAACCTCAAAAAAGAATTTCTCCGCCGTGAGATGTGGGTCCCCTTGGAGAAAGTGGATGGAAACATCCACGTCATTATGGATGACCCCAACAACATCCTGAAGCGGGACACTATTGAAAGTATTTTAAAGACCAAAGCAGTAAAATATGACGTTGCCCTTACGGAAGACATTTTTAAGTACATCAATATGTTTTTTTTATCACAGGATGAAGAGCACTCGATAAACGATATCCTGGGAAAACTTGATTCGGAGGAGGTGATTGATGAAGAGGAAGAGGGGGAAGTAGTCACAGAATCCGACAGTATCATCATGCAGATAGTAAACAAGATCATAAATGACGCATATACACGACGCTCATCCGACATTCACGTCGAGCCGAACATCGCCAAAAAAAATGTTGAAATCCGTTATCGGGTGGATGGAGACTGCATGATATATCAGACTCTCCCATACACGTACCGTGCCGCCGTCGTTTCACGCATCAAAATAATGGCGAATCTCGATATCACGGAAAAGAGGAAGCCCCAGGACGGAAAGATAAAGTTCAGGCGGGCTGCGGGAGATGATATAGAACTCCGTGTGGCCACCATACCCACGCAGGGTGGCGTGGAGGACGTGGTCATGCGTATACTTGCCAAGGGCGGTACGACCATTCCTCTGGCAGATATGTCCTTGTCGGAAAGAAACTATAAAGAGCTTGTCGCCATTGCCGAAAAACCATATGGCATGGTTCTGTGTGTCGGACCCACCGGTTCCGGAAAAACCACTACTCTTCATGCAACGCTGCACCATATAAACACACCGGAGAAGAAGATCTGGACCGCGGAAGACCCGGTGGAAATTACCCAGTACGGGCTCCGCCAAGTGCAGGTGCATCCGAAGATCGGATTGGATTTTGCCGCCGCTATGCGCGCCTTCCTTCGTGCCGACCCTGATGTTATTATGGTTGGCGAAATGAGGGATTTTGAAACTGCGAAAACCGGCGTTGAGGCATCACTGACAGGACACCTTGTGTTCAGTACCCTCCACACGAACAGCGCTCCGGAAACCATTGTGCGGCTTTTAGATATGGGGATAGATCCTCTTAATTTTGCTGACTCCCTCCTGGGCATCCTCGCCCAGCGACTGGTGAGAACCCTCTGCAAAAATTGTAAAGAGGCCTATCACTCGACTATTGAAGAATATAACGGACTCGCGGAAAGCTACGGGCACGAAAAGTTTGCAGCACTGAACCTTCCCTACACAGATGACTTTACCCTCTACCGTCCGAAGGGCTGCGACAGCTGCGACGGGACAGGGTATAAAGGAAGAATGGGAATACACGAACTTCTCATTAACACAGACCAGATGAAACGATTGATCCAGAAGCATGAATCTGTGGAAGTAATGCGTGATCTCGCAATCTCCGAAGGAATGACCACATTGCTACAGGACGGTCTTCAAAAAGCCATCAAAGGTCTTACCGACGCGAAACAAGTCCGCAGGGTCTGCATTAAATAAATCCACTATAGTCCCCAAAACTGATCATCCCGGAAAATCCTTTAAGTAACTGTCAGTCTGGCAATATCTCAGATACTGCCGGATACAACATACCGTCGTTATTGAACCACTGGAAAAACCTCTGGAGATAGCTCCCTCGGAAAAACCAAAAGTGGGAAAACAAATTCCCACACAATTCGGCTACAACATAATTGCGGCAGCAGACGGAGAAAATGCGAGATTTCATCCATAAGCCCTACGGTTTGAAACAGATGCTTGCCGTTGCCCGCGAAGTTTTAGACAAGTCTTAAGAGGGTGTTGAAAAACACATTTTTCAGAGACTGTTCAAGCGAGACCTTCGACGCAACAAAGCATATGGGCGTTTCTCAACAGTCTCTGAAAGATTTGCAGAAAGCAGAGGGAAATTCCTCATACCAATTTACCCTTCCAGAGACTCAATGTGCGTAA
>DNUI01000089.1 GCA_003508565.1 Syntrophaceae bacterium | reverse complement strand
AAAAAAATCAAAATTCGTAAACCATGCACCACTGTGTAAGGGTGCCATGGGATACTTACTGAAACCCAGTCTTCAAAAAAGCTGAGTTTCGTTGACGGCAAAACGATGAGGATAGAGGTTTTCACCCAGCAGCATTCTCACACAATCGTCACCGGATGAGGTTTCATTGACTCACATACCTCTGCCTCTATGTAGTTTTTAACTTGAAAACTCATAGATATTGATCACATCTTAATAGGTGTTACTCATTTCAAATGAATACAGAAAAACTGCCATCACAAGAGGGGAAAAAGCGAAAAAATCGGTCTTCACTTTATCGTCTCGGTGGGGGTTTTTGCGCTCTTGTATTAGTTATTATAGCTGTTTTTTTCTGGCAAACTATACCTGATGACGCCATTAACTTCATGGGCAGAATTTATCCGTCAAAGATCAACAAGCCAGTTGGTAAATCGGTTCTTGTCCCACCATTAGAAGATACACACCTGAAAGGGCAAACGGAAATTTTATCCCTAATTGCTGCGTCAAACAGGAAGAAATATTCTATCCAGATCAGAGCTTATCGAGAGCAAGATATTATTGCTGCAACGGAGTTTGTAACAACCCTGAAAAAAAGAGCGCCCGATGTCCATATGGAAAAAGTCTATATCCAGGGGCAGGGAGTATGGAATAGAATTTTAGTCGGACATTTTGCGACTTTTGAAGAAGCTTCCCTATATATGAAAGAGAAGAAAATATTTGATGAATATCCCGGAAGTTTCGTAAAATTGATATCTGAGGAATAGTCACGCCTTGAGGGGAATTTTGGATACATGATTCCCAAATAATCACGGAAAAGGCACTCTACGGTGAAGCTCTGCCCGTCGGTGAGTTCAATGTTTATTACGACGATACTCCGGTGTTATGACGGTCGGCACGATGTATCCTGAATAGTTTTGGCATTGGTGAAATCGAGCTCGGGAACTTCTGACGTGACCCGCATTCTGATTTTGCCCCTGCTCAACACCGTGGTGATGGCAAAGCGGTGAAAACCACCGTTACACTCCTTTAATTCGTACTCAACACCGCCTCAGAAATCTCAACCGCACTCTTCGTAAGTGGAAGGGAACATTGTCCCCGTAAACCTATTTTGAAATTATTCTTTGGAATGTTTGATCGTCCTTTAAATCATTATATTATAGTGCGATACGTCAATACCACGTTTCGACCGCCAATGCGGTTCTGCCAGACATGGCGGGAATCCTCAACTTTGTGATCTGGTAGTCCTCATTCAAAAGGATTGTCATCCCGACATTTTCTGATCTTACAACTTTGCCGGTAACATTTATAAGGATTGTTGTGCCGACACTGCTCAATTTCTCCGGCTTTGTAAAATCGAGAGTGAGTTCTAACCTTACCATTACATTATTGGGAAGAGATTCTGCTGTACAGAAAAATACTTCTTTGGCAGAAACACTTATAGTTTGGAGAAAAATACATTCTCCTCCCTCTGGTGAGATAACTTCAATTTTGGCTGGAACATTAATGTCGTATTTTTCAAATTTCCTTACCACAATCTCGCCTGCCTTTCTTCGAACGAACAATAATGTTTTAAATGGAGTCAGTTCACGTCACCGACAACCTAATGATAATCAATGTTAACAGAATGCACACTTGGGAAAATGACTTTCAGTTAAATGAAGCAAGATGCATACCAACGATTATGCTATATAATTATCAATGAATCCCAATAGATATTTTACCTATACTTGGAAGCCGTGAAAAATATTCATTATTTGACGAGGAAACAGTAAAAAATTGGCGCATCACGTTGATCCATGATGATATGCGGGGACATTACACTTGCATGGATCGCGCAAGAAGAACGACTTGCTGACCGTAAGAAAATTATCGGAAGCTTTTCTCAAAGTGTACTTCCTGTTATCCATACTCTGGTATCTTAAAAATGTTCAACACTACAAATCAAAACTAACACACATTGTGATGCACAGTAAGCCACCGCCACGGCCATTCATTTTTAGAATATCTGTCACGTATTTATTCATATTAACTATTTGACTTATTCAATTAAATAATATAGTGCCGCAAACGATGCTGGGCACATCGAATGATTTGAAATGAACGTCAGGTGTGCTGCCGCAACGGGAAAGTTCCTGTACATCAAGGCCACAGCCCTCGGCTTCAGTTTTTAGGAATTTGTGATGGCAGGGATGGCCGCGCAGAAAGGTGTTAAGATCAACAGCATGTGTACTGTATTTGCAGAGTCCTGTGAATCAGTGGAGGATGTGAGTCTTAAGGAGGGGGATGAAGTACAACTCATCGTTTAAGGCTGTCCATGTCCTGTCGATCAAGGAATAACGTTTCGATTCATTTTATAAGGTATTACGAATCACGAGGAGTAGTGAAGGAGAATGAACATGAAAAATATTTTAGCTTCGAGATGGGGGATTATCGTCGTGGGCGCTCTCATCGGAATATTGGCAACTCTTTTACAGAAATTGGGAAATCCCGCCAATATGGGAATCTGCGTTGCGTGTTTCGAAAGGGATATCGCGGGCGCCATAGGGCTGCACCGGGCGGCGGTGGTCCAGTACATGAGACCGGAGATTATCGGCTTTGTGTTGGGGGCCTTTGTGGCTGCTCTCTTGTCTCGGGAATACCGTCCCAGGGCCGGTTCGGCACCCATTGTCCGCTTTATCTTGGGAGTCTTTGCCATGATCGGCGCCCTTGTGTTCCTCGGATGCCCTTGGCGTGCCGTTCTCCGTCTCGCAGGAGGAGACCTCAACGCTATCCTCGGGCTCGCCGGTCTTACTTTCGGCATCTGGATCGGTACGTTGTTTCTGCGGGGGGGATACGATCTCGGCCGCACCCAGTCCACCTATGCATCCGTCGGACTGCTGCTGCCGCTGACCATGCTGGGGTTTCTCACGCTTCTTTTTCTCCACCCCCAGATTCCGGGAGAACCGAAAAACGACATCCTGTTCTATAGCGTGAAAGGTCCCGGCGCCATGCACGCAGCCCTCTTCATTTCCCTCGGCATCGGTTTAATCGTCGGCATCCTTGCCCAGCGGAGCCGCTTCTGTACAATGGGAGCGATCCGTGACCTTGTTTTATTTCGACAGACCCATCTATTGGGCGGCTTTCTTGCGCTCCTGGTCTTTGCTTTCCTCTCCAATCTCGTCTTGGGCCAATTCAGCGCAGGATTTGAAAACCAGCCTGTGGCCCATACCCTTCATGTGTGGAATTTCGCCGGCATGGCTCTGGCGGGCCTCGCATTCTGCCTTGCAGGAGGCTGCCCCGGCAGACAGCTGTTCCTCAGCGGAGAGGGTGACGGAGACGCGGCGGTGTTTGTCCTCGGCATGATTGTCGGCGCGGGAATCTCCCACAATTTCGGCATGGCGAGTTCTCCCAGTGGCATCGGATTGCACGGGGTTGAAGCTGTCTTCGTGGGGTTGGCGGTCTGCCTTTTCATCGGTTTTACGATGAGAAAGAAAATTGCATAATAAGGAGGAATTCAATGAGCTCTGTTATAGATGCCCGGGGCCTTTCGTGCCCCCAGCCGGTCATCCTGACATTAAACCGGTTGAAGGAAATGGATAAGGGAAAAATCGATGTCCTGGTGGATACGGACACATCCAAAGAAAATGTTTCGCGAGCCGCAATGAGCAAGGGATGGCAAGTGAAAGACGTCCAGCCGGACGGTCAGGGATACAGGGTGATCTTGGAAAAAACATAGTCATGTCGCTCCTCAAATATTTCACACCAAAACCTGATTCGGTGCATGACCGTAATGATGTGGACTCGGGGATCCTGATTTTCGACTCCACCAGTGAAGTTATCCGCGCTGAAAAAGTGCTGAAACAAAACGGATGGAATATCCGCGTCATGGGGCCGCCGCCCCAGGTGCGAACCGGCTGCGATCTGGTGATCGAATTCCCCCTCATGGAGGAAATGAATATCCTGAGAACCCTCGATCAATCGGGGATTATTCCGACGGAGACGGCGCCCGTGAGCTCTCCATTGCTCAAACCTGTTGATATTTATACAATAAAGGATTTCGGCAGGCACCTCATGGTTCGCGCGGCCAATATGAAGATTACCATCGATAAGAACGATCTTACGATTGTCAACATCTCCGGCGGCGGCTGTCCGGACGTTCCCTACTTGGCGCACGAAATGACCGGCAAGCGGCTGCATGAAGCGCCATGTCCGAAAGACATCGGGCATACTCTCTGTGCGTATGCCCTGCAACTTGCCTACGAGGAAGTGGAGCGGCGATGTTCGTTGTAGTAGGAACCGTCCCGGATAGAGAATTCCCTCTTGTCCATGGGACGGTCAAACTTGCGGGAGAACTTGTACTGATTGGTGACAAGGCGGTTCCGGTGAACAGGGGGACGCCCGCTCTCCTAGCGGCTTCCATTCTTGCCACCGAGACCTTGGGAATTCCCGCGCCGTATGCGTTCCTGGTAGGAGACATCGGTTATGGAGCGGGCAGCAGGCGTCTTTACAAATATCTGACGGAGCACCTTCACGAATTTGATATCGATACACTGACGTTTCATTATATCCAGCCTATCGCCCACTGGCACGACAAGCTTCTCGCTGTCATCGATGCAATCCGGGGAAACCCTGTTCTGATTGCCGATGCGGGATTCATGTATGCCGCCAAGATGAGCGGCTTTGCGGAACGATACGATCTGTTCACTCCTGATATGGGGGAACTGGCATTCCTCGCGCATGAATCGGCACCCCATCCGTTCTATACCCGGGGCTTCATCCTCCATGATGAGAAGCGGGCTCCCGAATTGATATCAAGGGCGTATGCCCACAAAAACGCAGCACGTAATCTCCTAGTGAAAGGGGAGTGCGATTATGTGGTGCACTGTGGCAGCATTGTCGAGACGATCGACAACCCTTCCGAAGAAGCCATGGAAGCAATCGGTGGAACGGGAGACACCCTCACTGGAATCGTCAGCGCACTCATAGCGGCAGGCTTTACGATTACGGATGCGTCTGTCTGTGCCGCCCTTGCGAACCGTCTGGCGGGTTGTCTCGCCGGACCTACACCTGCAACAACGATATTGGAAATTATTGCTCATATTCCTGCATCTCTGAAAGAGACCCTCGCGGCGAGGGAATTGCCGTTTAAAGAAAGCAATGCCATCCCATAACATCACTATCCACAAGCACATGACCGTGCTCGATGTCGTATCTCAATACCACGGCACCGATGCGGTCTTTCAACGGTATGACGTCCTTGCAGGGGAATGCATCTGCTGCTGTTGTCTCTTTGAAACTCTTGAAACGCTCTGCCTAAAATATGGCTTTGATGTTGAAATACTAATAGATGAAATCACAGAGGCAACTGTTTACTCCACGTCACCTGAACCTCGCAAGTAAAGCCCCACGCCTTCAAGCCACCAGTTCCTGAAATCCACAAACTGCTATCTTTGATTTTCATAGTAGATTTCCAAGGCGAATCGTGATAGTTAAATCATGTATATAGGAATCAGGAGAAAGTGTAAGAAGTAACCTTACACGATAAAGAATTATCGGAAAAAACAATGAATAACACACCATGCTATGGAGGTGCTGTGAGTCATGAAAAAGATCGCAAAGTGCATTTAACCTTTGCTATGCTCTCGATAATCCTACCACTAGCAGCTTTCTTCTCGAAAAATAATTATGGCCCTCAAGAAATTGTACGATAACCTTGCCCTCAAAGCCGAGGCATCCGGAAAGACAGCTCAGCAATTCAATGAGACCGCTCAAAAGCACGCGAATGCCGCGTGGGCTTTACTTATACTAGCGGGCGTTGTTTGGTATTTTGCCGGATTCGTTTTGGCGCTCATTCCCGGAGCGCTGGTGATATATGGCGCGCTCATGAACGTCAGCTCAACAATGATCGCAAAAAGACTTGAAAAACACAATGGCCCTCATCTTTAAAAACGGCCGGTATATAGCCGGTTACTACCCCGACTAGTTTCACAGACGCCGCAAGCGGCTCAGATTCACAGAATTTGTGAAGAGAGAAAAACAGGTAAGAGATCTTAAAAGAATCTTCAATCGGCTATTTTTTGTTCAATCCTTCCTGTGATATTGTTTTTTTAATTCTGCCCTTCTATACAACATTACCATAGTCTGCATCGCTGAATTGGACCAAGAACAGAGCCATTTTTCCATTGTTCGCTCTCGGGCATAACGGTATGAAAGCTGTTACGCAAATGTATCAAACGCAAATCTCGCTTTCACTACAATATTCACTGAGCTTGATATAACACTGTCAATTAACGTTAGCATGGGAAAGAGATTTTATACCCCTTGATCGATTAATTAATGATGACCCGTCTTTTCATACTTTTTCTCATCACGTATTTTTGTTCAACCAACGAGTCCCCGAAACGCGTAAACCAGAATCACCATCGCCATACGCATGTTTTGTGGCCTCTATTCATTTGACTAATACGACCATCTTCGTTATACTTCCCAAAGAAATAAACACCGTCTTATCAAATCTATATGATCACATTAGGCGCCATGAGAGAGTCAACATACACTGATAAGATTGGTCAAAACTGAGGCGTGTGAATGAATACAAAAATATTCTTACTCATTCTTGCTTCAGCATTTGGCTTGATTATCGTGGGCACCATTGTTGGGGGAATTATGGAATCTCAGGGAACGTTCACTAAAGAAACTATCGGATCTAAAGGAATTACGGTTATACAAATAATTTATTTCGCCCTGTTTTGTATTATGGGTTTCGCCCTCGTCCCCATTGTCATAAGATATTTTATTGCCATGCAAATAAAAATCGGCAATGGGGAGTTGTTCCTGATACAATGGTTACAAGCACACGAACATGGGGTTATCTATGGTCTCTGGAGCTTCTTCGTCATTGGATTATGTATAGCCATACCTGCAGCAATAAAGGACGGGTTTTTTAAATAAAACAGGTTCAAGATAATTCAGTGGAGGTTTATTTACCCTGTGTGCCAGACAACCGGCACAGTCGCCACACGTGATAATGAGGTGTATGCAAATGAAAATGAAGAAATACCCCAAGGTAACAATCCTTATGATAATTTTCGTGGTAACAGGAGCATTATTTTCAACGCTTCACCAGGAGGAATGTATGGCAAAAGAATTCGATGCAGCTCTTAATGTCATGGGATATGACCGCGATGTCACTATAAAAATCAATGGCGTTCATTTGAGGAAAATAAAGGGGGGACAATCTCATTCGGTCAGGCTTTTCTTAGTGAATGATCCAAAAATAAAAACGCTGCCCCCCGAATTGCAGGCTTCAATGAAAGAGCTGTTTTGCCTCAAGGAAGGCGAAAATACCATAGAAATTTCTTTCAAGGAAAAAGGCACGCCAAAGGCGCCGATTCCTATTACTATCACCATAGATTCCGGCAACTATCAAGTCCCCGTGCTTAAGTACGTGAAAAATCCGGATGTCAAAAGCGGCTCTGCAAAGGGATCTTTTGAAATATACGCAGACGAGCCGGCAAACTTCACCACAGTAATTTTAGAGTAGACGGCATATCGCACAGTACACGCTATCGATTATTTCTGCTCCCCGGATTTTTTATCACTTCCTCAACCTTCTTCCTTCCGGTGTCCGGACGGTCATCTTGATCGAATCGAGATATTCAAGAAGCGGCATGATATATTTCCTCGAAAGTCCGAGCATGTCCCGGACATCAGGGGGCGTCAGGATCCGCAGGGGATTGATACGATGATAATCCCGGATAATCCGGCTGATATTTTCTTGCAGGGTCAACACATAATCCCGATGGAAAAGTCGGTGTTCATCGCCCCCGTGGATGAGGGCAGATCTTCTCAATTCCAAAACATGGTTCCTGACTGTTGCTTCCGCTTCATTCAGAATGCCGCAGAGCGACAAGAGAGGTATCCCGTTCGCGCCGCTTTTTCGAACAAAAAGAATTAACTTGGATTCATGGAAGGCTTGAGCAACAAGATCCGTGTCATCCGGCGCAGAGCATACGGCATTAAAGACCAGGAATACCTGATGTTCAAGGTCTTTACTTCATTTATTAAAGAACAAAAATAGAGTTTATTTTATGCACAACAAACCCAGAAGACCCTATAATTTTAACCATTCGCTCGCTTACCCCGCAGCAAGCTACGGGAATGCACTCGCTACAGGATTCAATAAAATGAGATGATGTTTGCGACTACGGACTTGTAGTTGAAGCCTCTATATCCGGTGTTCGGTGTTGCCTACAACAAGGAAGAACTATACGGAATTGACCACAGACATTATCTTGGTAATCACAGAGACTTCATGGCGATGAGGTCTTTTACATTAATGTGCCGTGATTCGTCTATAGAAAGACCTTCACGAATCAGTTCAAGAACAACCGGTTTTTCTTCAGGGAACTTGTAGCCCTCATAATCCTGATGGAAGAGCAGCCCGCCACGTCTGTTTATCCAGGAATTCATATTGTGGTCAAAGCATACTCGCGAGGTCACATTCAGCCCTTCGATCATCACCTGTAGCTCTTGAAGACGCTCATGCGGTGAAGAGAGGTTGAACCTTCCCTGCTCATAATCCTGAAAAATCGGTGTTCCGCATCTGGGAACAAAGGGACGGGACCTAATATAGTCTGGATTGATAGCTGTGAGGACACGGGCAGTATTTTCCGCATGCTGCCGCCAGCGTTCACTGCCGCCAAGACCTGGCATCCAGTATTCGGAAAGTTGAAAGCCCGCAGCCATAGCTTTTTTACCACCATCAACCTGCTCGGCGCTCGTTACACCTTTGCGCACAATACCCAACAATTCGTCATCTCCTGTTTCCAGACCAACATGAAGACGATCAAGGCCCGCATCCCTGATAGCCTTTAACTCTT
>DNUI01000098.1 GCA_003508565.1 Syntrophaceae bacterium | reverse complement strand
ACCAGTCTCCTTGTTGAATTGTATTTTACCTGCCCGGGTACAGTATATAATTGTATTTTTACGTCGTATCTTTCTATCCTACCTATGTCAAAGGGGAAAAAATCAAAAAAAAGTGTGCGGTCACCTTGAGTCTTTATCGTAACCATTTTAGAATTTATCTGTTCCCGACACTTATTATAAATATATTCCAAGTTGGTGGTTTTGCCACATTTACCGGGACCGTAATATACTATTTTGGCCTGTATCAACTTATCTTTAAGATTAATAAATGCCAAATTATATTCCTCCTCAATATGACACCTTTATGAAATCCTCCCGTGGGGTATGGTCTTGGACACAAAAGTTATTGAGATGAATCAATGACCAAGATACCCATCAAATCACGAATAGCCCTGGCCACTTTCAACCTTAAAAGACCAAGAGTCATATCGTCATTAAAAATAACAAATAAGAGAAAATCATCGCTGACCGAGCTTAAATATATGTTTTCCTTCTGTCCTTTATGAAACAGAAGTGAGAACTCTTCTTCCCCCGCAATCTTCACCATACTGCGCATGGCACTGAAGTTCGCGGCAGCCAGTGCTGCCAACGCGTATACATCGTGCCTGTCTACACCATCATCAACTGTTGTAATTACGTTACCGGCCGTATCAAGCAACATCGCAATTTCGACACCAATCTCTATCAGCGTCGATTTTAGTGTATCATATATCTTGTCAAGCTGTTCCCCGTCCAGTGCTAAATTCATTTTGTATACGCTTTCCTGTAGTGGCAATGTAAAAATTCCATATACTTCGTTGCATATTCTCTACCCATCACGCAATTATTCGCGATAATGCGGATTTGCCTTTACCTGCCAACGAGGATGGGTAATTCATGCGTCGCCTATGGAACTTTTTTTATTGTGCATTCCATTTATACGTGTTTGTAACACGGACATTGCATCCCAGGACGGTCAAATAAATGTTCACAACAATATCCTTCTTTGCCGTCAAAAACCATTTATTATATCCTGTCAGCTCTCATATGAGCAATGCCAAATACTGAATCATGCATCCGATCTTTGCGTTTGTTCAAGGCACATCATGAAGAATTCTGAAAAGTTTCATATTATACCTGATTTCAAAATTTTCAAGATAACACACTACGAATTGTTATCAATTACATCTATTGCCGCCGCTTCAATTTTTTTTACAAGCACGTCTGTATCGTTCATTTCGGCGGCCTGCGTCATTGAAATTCCTGTCTTGTTCGCAAGTGCCAGCCTTCCTCTGAATCCGGTCTGTTCCGTTAGAATCTCAAAGATGCGAACCAATTTTTCTCCCATTATTGCCTCCCCAGGTCATTACGTAGTATTGTCAAAAGTTTTTGCTTATTTTTGCTTCCATTTATGGAGATATTGTCGTTAAATCAGTAAGTTGGATCATACGATGGCGCATTATTGCGCCCTCCCCCCTTTTTAGCTGGCTTGAGCGGAGCCATGACGTAGCTCAACCTCAAGCCAGCTAAGGATTTCACGATTTTTTTCCTTGTGAAATGAAAGCCATTTTTTCATAAAACTTTTGACAGTACCCATTACGTTGTTATCGCCTCTTCAAAGTTAGTGATCATTGCGGGTAAAATAATATTCATGAAAAGGCCGAGTTTACACTTCTTGGTATCTATTGCTACCCCCCACTGATAATCACCAAGAGGAATAAAGATCAGTCCCCTGTTTCCCACAAGATCCATGTAATAAAACTTCCCGAGCTGCGGATAGGGCCCCTTTGAAAGGGCATTCTGGATAAAATTTGTCACTTCACCAAAAATTGAGGCAGTTACGGGGCTCGACTTCTCCGTCGCAGCGATCGTCTGATAATCCGAGGTTGTAATGATGCTCGATGCAATAAGACCTTCTCCCAAATCGCGCTTTAAATTCTCCAGACATTCGTTCAGCTTCGCAATGTTCATTTCTCCCTCCTTTCGATGTCAGCGTAACCGCTATTAATCCCTGCCGGCAATGGTTTCTCTTTTATCCTCTCCCTGTCATCGCTTTTTCCCCTGCAAAATATGACAGCTATGCAAAAGGCGCAATAAACCCAATTTACATATATATCCGTCGTCACATTGATAAGACGTGTAACGCAGACATCATTACCTGTGTTTGCGTATTTCCTCTGTATATTCAGACTAATTATTCTCGAGAGAACTGCTCCCATTCTCAGATATTGTCATTGCATCTTCAAGGATCCTGATAATCTTAGGTATAATCACATTTAAGAAAAGGCCCTGCTTTACTTTACTGCGGTCAAACACTATTCCCCACTGGTATTGATATTTTCCGTTCAAAAAAGAAAAAATCGTTTTGTCATTTTCCAGATCCAGAATATAATACTTCCCAAGTGCTTCCGAGGAGTTAATCTCCAATACTCTTCTCAAAGAATCTGTTATTTGATTAAAAAGGGAAACCGTTTCTGCAGTGGAATTATAACCGCCTAATGCCCTTCCATCGGATATGGATATGACATTCGCACTCATGAGCGCATCTCCCATGTCCCTCTTACAAGCTTCAATGCATTCATCGAGCTTCGTTGCAAATTTGTCGTTGATGGTTGTCTTTTCATCACTCTCGACGTTTACGGCTTTAAAGACTTCTTCATTGTCTTGCACAACTACTTTTGATGTTTTAAGACTATTTTCCCATTCCGCCTCATCTTTGCGCCTCGAACTTTCCATCAACAGCGACAAAAGCCCTTTGTGTATCTTCCTGGCAACATCATTCATATTTGCATTATTATTTATATTGATCCTGGCTTTTTCCCAGGTAATCATTTCCATGGCAGCTTCTTCACCTTCAAGGTCACCGCACTTAGCATCATAGAGATAGCCCTCAATAAAATAAAAAGCCCCCCTAGTATTTTCACTAAGATACACTTCCACGAGGCACGTTTGTTGATCCATCGAAATTAATTGTATGAAATTACCCACTGATAAACCAATCATTGGCCAAGCCTGTGATTCATCCATTGATGCATATCTCGATTTCTAAATATCTTTATCAGGTATGGTACCATTTTTCACAACCAATTTCATGTTTTTCATTTTCTTTATCCCGGAACCGACTCAACAATTATACCACTGTTCTGTTCATCATCGTTGAAGGCACAGATAAGTCACCTCACGAAACATTGGGGGGAAAACAAAATGATAACATAACTAATTGGTTTTTATTGGTTAATATCGGTTTATTTGATGATTATCTTTATCCCTAAAATCGATCCGCCGTTATCCGGTTTATCGAGGCACTCATCATTGCATGCGCTCTCTTCGTGAACGCAACATGTTTATGAGAACCATGGACAGGGCACTTCACCACTCAATATACAGCATGGTTGACTCGCTGTAACTATATGGTATTCCTTTGCTATTATGCGGGGAATTATAGGGAACGAACTATTTTATGTCAACAAGAAACT
>DNUI01000025.1 GCA_003508565.1 Syntrophaceae bacterium | reverse complement strand
GACAGTTTACTTGCTTCTGACAGTTTTCCCGCCTGAGCTTGACAAACAAGGGTTAGATGCGTTAAGGTAGTAAACACTAGCATGCAAGTCGAGATTCCCACAATCATGCGAACTATTCTTAGGTCCATGCGTTTGCCTCTTCTGAGATTGTTTATTTCATATCTTGTTTTAGAAAGACCTTACGCTTAGTATTCCATATCGTAAATTCGGATTCTTATCGAAGGCAGGAAGATATCTTTTAAGTTCTCACATACATGAAGAGTTCTTGCTGCATTTTAAATGAACGCAGTATGTACTTACGTATGAAATTATGCAAGTATTTAAACCTTCCGAACCCGAATAAGGAGTTGAATATACCTTAAAAGGATCAATGCAATAGTGTGCAGACGGCAACAATGGCGATAAAATGACCAGAGGCTTTTTCTTGAGGGTTTCCATCTGGATAAGTAAGCCGAGGTGGAGGAAATAAAGACTGCACAGAGATATTGGCATGATAGTCTTTCCAAAAAAGCCATCAAAGCAGGCCATGAGTAGTTGAAACGTCGATTCCAGTTCCAAGAGGGGAAGTATTCCCCAGGGAGAGGGGAATACTTCCTCAGCAGGGCAGCAGTATTTTTCGGCATCATTTTAGAAAGATGCTGTTATTACATAGTAATACATATTTTCTGTTCTGGAATATATTTTGCAGAACTGTAGTAAGATTAGCACATATTGAAGTCCTCCGGCTATTTTTCATCGACCACTATAGTAAAGCGACTTTCAATAACCTTTTAATTCTGTGCTGTCAAAGCTTCTCGCTGGATTCGGTCATACCATCACAAATGTAATTCCTAAATCAATTATGGAGAGGGGGTGATGCAGTCGTAGGTTCTTTCGAGAAGTTGTCACTTACGAAAATTCAATTTTACAATAACTTTAAAGCATACAAAAAGGAGGAACATTATGAAAAAAGTAGCAGTTGGAGTAATTATCTGTTTATTTTCTCTGTTTATTGTCACAACAGCTTTCGCAAGCCTCGCGCAATTTGCAGGCGACTGGGAAAATGTTAACCCGAATACAAGAGGTGTCACCGCTCTTAAGATCACTGTGAGCGGAATAAATGTCAAGGTCCATGCATGGGGTCAATGTCATCCCACTGATTGTGATTGGGGGAATATGCAGGCACATGCGTACGGGCCAAATGTAAGCAGTGATCTCGCAGGAACTGCACAGGCGGTCTCTGTTGTTCATAAGGAAAGTTTCGCAGAGAGATTGATGATATTACGTTCTTCGGGGACTCAACTCCAGGCGGCGACCTATACTCGGTTTACCGATACGAGTGGTCGGACAAATTATGCGGATGTGGAAACGTTTAAACGTAAAGTTGCCCCATCCGTGGCTGAGGACTGTGTCGGCTTCAACCCTGCAACGGCAACAGTTGCAAAGATCAATAACAGATGGAAGATCGTTGACGGCAGTCACTGGATGTTTGATTTCGGGACCAATAAGGCCGCGGCGGATAAGTCGTTAGCGGTCATAAAGTTTTACAAGATGAACCGCTCCTGCTTCGTCGGGCGTCCGGATCCTTCATTTACTTATCTCCTGGTCGGGAACAACGCTCCTGTCGGCGATATGAGCGGCCAGGACTGTATCAAATTTAATCCAGCTGCCATCGAGGTGAAGGAAGTTGGCGGTCGCTGGAAGATCGTACAAGGAAATATGTGGATGTATGATTTTGAGAGCAAGAAAGCCGAAGCATATCAGGCTTTCAACATAATCAAGAAGTACGGCTTTACCAATCAGTGCTTCGTGGCAAGACCTAATCCACCTTTCCACTATCTGCACAAATAACCTCATAATCAATGACCCCCCGGTGTGTACTCCATCGGGGGGTCGCTTCATGGATATTCGTCGTTCAGTGTATATTTTTTAATCTGAAGAAATCACAACTTTGGCGTCGCTCAGATAATTATTGCCGTGCATGGTGGTCTCACGGATCGCGCGGACGCCATCGGTTCCGATGACGATCATATTCTCTTTCGTGATATCTTCCACAGGGATGACTACCGCATTGTCGCCAATATAGGGATTTTTCTTAGCCTGGTCCTCATTGTCTGCATAACGTACAACACCGAAGCTGCGAATTACTTTCGGAGTTACATTCTTGACAGAATAGACGGTAATTCGCTTACTTTCACCTGCCACGGTAATGATGACAGGAAGCAATTGCCGTTCAAATGGTCGTCCTTCCAGAGTAAAAATCACCCCCGTCACCGGTTTGCTCGAATCGTATTTTATATTTTTGGGGGGGGTTTTGGGCGGGGGGGTGAGGGGTATCGTTTGAGGATTCAGCCTGTCGCCGGGAACATAACGAGGTTCGCTTCTATGGCCTATGTTTAAAGCAGTGATGAGAGACGAATCCATGCTGCAACCTCCCACATTCATGCTCAGGCACACTCTCATCTCTACAGTCGCCAGGGGAACATTTCCCTCCCAGGTAACATCCCTCTTTACAATCTGGGCGCCCCTGATAACGCCTTCCACACGGCTATTGATAATGTCTTCTTTCAGCATGAGATTCTCGACCGTAGTTGTGGAGTCTATCCTGACACCTTTGAGGGTCTCCAGGAGAGTCCTCTGAGCAACAAGTTCAGCCGCCCTCAGGGACTTTAATCTGTCCTTCACCTTATTGCCGCTTGGATCGGCCGTTCCGTTGCCGACGGCGCTTATATACCCCTTAACCCAGTTAATTTCACCGGATTTCATCTCTTGCGCTGACAGGTCGTGCGCGAGGCAAACAGACAATGCGACAACCGTTATCCACGCAAAAAAGATTATTCTCCTCGTCATTTTTAACCTCCTGGTGAGAACTCCTTTAGATCCTTAAATGACTTTCATCAAAAAAAGCACTTCTGCCTCCCGAACTCGCCCTATTATCTGTATCCTCCTGTGCCGCCGTCACTGGGGCGGCTGCGTTGCGGGTGTCTGTTGATTGGGATCTTGTATTGCGGGGGTCTGCCCCTCCGGCGTTTGCACCACGGCAGGTTCTGAGACGGTGGGCTGGGATACATAAGGATCACCTGGAGTCGTATAAGTCGTCATCGGAGGCTGAGCCGTCAGAGTAGACCCTGTAATGGCAAAAAATTGCGTCTTTTCCCTGGAAGTGTTTCCAGTGCTATCGGTAGCTTGGACGACAGCCTTATAATTCCCGTTAACCAGATTGAAGGTTTTCGATGTCCCCTCCCAGCTTCTTCCCGTTGGACTTGCGGAATCCTCCTCGACAAGATTGCCCGTATTATCGAAAATCTTGAAGGTAACCCCGCTCAATGACTTGTCGTCGCTTGCCCTCGTGCTTATGGTTACACCGTCCGTTCCGACGCGTTTGACGATAATATCGCCAAGAACAGGCGCCTGATCGAAACGATCCATCACGCCGATAACCCTGTCCAGTATTTCAACAGTTGTACCGCCCGTAGTCGTTCCCGTCGTCGTCTGTGCCGATGGTGATGTCAACTTGTCCTTGCCCCAATCATCCTCGTCCTTTCTGGCTTTCACGACCTGTATCTTCCCTGAAACCAGATCGCTTTTAAGCCTCGCGTCGTCTTCCAGCTGAATGACGTAAGCTAAAGCTTCTTCTGCAAATGAAGGGTCGAGCTCAACGACCGCGTTCACCTCACCGGAATACCCATCACGGGTCCTCCTGTTGTCATATTCGTCCACCTTGATCTCTTTCTGCTCCCTGCCGGCGAAAATTTTCACCATTACCACGGGGTTTTCCGATTGCCAGGCCACACGGAAGCGTACGGTCCGACTGACGTATGTTTCGTCATGGCTGACAACGGCCGGCTTTCTTGCGGCGTATGCGCCACAGGGAGACAGTAGAAGTATTGCCAATATTGTTATTACCAATCGTAAAAGTTGCCGTTTCATTTTACAACTCCTTTTATTGGATAGAATTGCTCCTGTTATTACAAATCATCCGGCATTATCTGTTTTATATTAAAAGATTCATCTACAAGGGAAATTCTGGCTTCCCATTTATTTGGCTGCAAGGTGTCGGAAACTTCGGCGTCAATGATGGCAATATTGATCTTCTGCCGGATTATCTTGTCGGTCAGAGGATCAAGCCTCGAATAGACCACCCCGCTGAAATTCTGGCAGTCTTCAATTTTCGGGAAACCGGGGAAGGCGATGGTGAGGGACTTTCTCTTGGGGTCTGTTGACTTCAGTTCCACGATCCAGGTTGCTACCATGTCCCGGCTGGCGGCATCGGCACGATCACATGACCAGAGAAGATTTCGAGGCAGGGATTTACTGGCACCGGGTTCTATCCTCTGCAGTCTGGCCTTGGCGAATAGACGGGCTTTGGAAAAGTCAACAACCTTGTCCAGTTCCAGGGCGATATTTCCGGAATCCTGCACGGAATATGACTTGGGATCAATCATATGCAGTTTGTAGGCCACAACCAGCCCCTCTCCTTCTGTCCCTCTCCTTGCTTGAGACCCCGCTTCGGCCAAGGCGGAAGCGGTTCCTATTTTTGTCCCCGCTGCTGCCTGGATCCCTGCCTTACTGGATTTTTCTTCTTTCATCTTGAAATTTGCCAGGCGCAGAGCCTCGGTGATGTATGGTATTTTCAGCTCAAAGGGTATGTCCGCAAGCGAAACGGGAGTAATTATTTCTACACCCTCCATAGCTGCTTTTTTGACGCTTCCACCGGAAGCGCCTACTTGTCCACCAGGTCCGATAATGCTCTGCCCTCCAAGACCGACACCGAGATTATAGGCAAAGTCCTGCTGGACATTGTTGAAGGATTTCTCTTTCTTGATACGAATATCTTCCGCTGACGGGTCTTCAACAGGACCGAATTGTTTCGACCACGCGCAACCTATGCAATGGCGATCCACTGGCTTCTTGGGAATGAAATACTCTTTTTCTGTGACACCCTCTATCCCCTTCCGATGGCTTTCCATAGCCGTGCCCGATGTTGATACACAGCCCATAAAGACCATTGCGACCATCAAGAGCATGGTAATCATACAATTTGTTATGAGGCTGGTGGTTGTTTTGTAAGTCCTATTTCCCATAGTTGAACCTCCTAAAAAACGTTACCATTACGAAAACTTCAGAATTTATTGACGGGTTCTTTTTTTTACGCCGAAACAACCGGCTTCATAACTGCTGATTTCACAGATGCAAAATCGTTGTGCCCGGTAATGGACAGATAATTTAAGGAACTCTACAGAAGCCTTACAGGGAAAGATCTGTAAGAGTTATGGTCACACGAGTCATTATTAATTACTCATATAGATCAATTATTTATCTCAAGTGCTTCTGCTTGTCAAGTATCTCTTTGTGAAAAATCCCTCCTTGCTACTGGATAAGTATAGGTGAGGCATTTTTGTATGTCAATATAAACTATAAGCTCATAAATTCTATACTTTCACGTGCAGTATGGGAAGCCCCAGGTGCTTGCGCTTCGTTTCCCCGTAGAGGCGGGTTTGTTCCCTCACCGTGGGTGCCCCCCGTTTTCCTTTTCCCAATACTTCAATGGGGTGTGATCCCCCCAGGTGCAGGGTATGCTTGCCGTATTTGCCCCCCAGAGTGTCCGCCGCTTCATAGAGTTGCCTGATCTTTTCCGCTTTCACCGGGTTTTCAAAAAGGGAGTACTGGACAGGGGTGTCCGGCACGAGGTCAAGGAGGATAATGCCGGTGGCCCGGTAGAGTTCCTTCTCATTATAGAGCTGATCGAAAAGCTCTTGCAGCAGGGGAGAAAGCTCCAGGGGATACACGGAGGGACGGGTAAGCTTTACCTCCGTTCCTGCTGTATCAAAATTGTTTTTCTTAAGAAGAGGGATGATCTTTCGGGGAGCCAGGACATAGCGCCGCGCCTTGATACAAGCCGACTCCAGGTTTCTTAGAAGATGGGCGTAGAGGTATTCCCGGTCAGTCGTCGGAGGGGAGAAAGTCTTCATCTTGCTTATTGAGGCATAGGTGCTCTTCTCTTCCGGCATTACGGGGTATACGGATTCCCCCCTCAGTTCTCTCCAGACCTCTACGCCGGGCTTCGTGAAACGCTCTTTTACGGTCTTCTCCGGGAGGCTGGCGAATTCGAGGGCGGTTCTGACCCCCATTTTATTCAGATAGCTGGTCGTGGCATGACCGATGCCCCATATTTTTTCCGCCGGGAGGTCCTGAAGATAACGGGCGATCAGCCTTCCGGGAATGACGGTGAAGCCGTCCGGCTTCCGGTGTTTGGAGGCTACCTTGGCGAGCACCTTGGTGATGCTCAATCCTACGGACACCCCGATACCCAGCTCCAGTTCGATCTCTTTTTTTATCCGGGACGTAATGGTCTCATAGGAGGCATGGAGGGCTCTGCGCATACCCGTGATATCCGCAAAGGCCTCGTCGATGGAGTACTCCTCCACCTGGGGAGTGAAGCGCCGTATGATGGTGAACATTCGCCGGGAAAAAAGGCTGTAAGTTTCATAGTCGGAGGGCAGGATAACGATTTCCGGGCAGAGGGCTTTTGCCTGATGGAGGGGGACGCCGCGCTTGATACCCAGCCCTTTAGCAGCGTAGCTGGCGCAGGCGACTATTCCCCGTTCTCCCCCTGTGATGATAGGCTTCCCTTTAAGCTCAGGGTGAATGGCCTCCTCACAGGAAGTGAAGAAGGCGTCGCCGTCAATATGGATAATGGCCCGGGGCCATGAATAAAGGCTGAAAAGAATATCGCTCACGGGATGACCTCCGTTTTTTCATACAGCCAGATTAATAGAACTATCGTTCTATTGTCAAGGAGATTATTTTAGGAGACAGGGAGTCGCGGGGTAGGGCAAATTCCGGCAGGGATTAGAGAAACTTTTCTTCCGGACGACCTTCAATTTCGATTATGGACACGTCTCTGGTAGTAAGTTTGAAATTATGCAAACCACTAAGGACGTCTTCAAGATAGGAATCATTGGCAAGGATAGTCGTTGAACTGGTTGCCCATTTTTCAATGTCCCTGGAAAGAAAATCGAAGCATCCACGGATCATGGACTCTGTCATGCCGGATACCGGTAAATGGCACCGACCGGCAGCGGGGAGGCTAAACGCGAAATCGGTACAGCCTATACCATCCATAATCTGAGAGAGGTTGAATCCTGTTTGGTAGAGTTTTTCATAGGTAAGTTCAATCACAGGCCCCATGCCCCAGAGGATGATCTTGGAAGGGCCGATGCGGGGAGGAGTGGCAATGAGGATTTGTTCCATAAATTGCCCGGAGATGCGACCCTCAGCGAGCTCTCGGGAAATCATGCCGTTCAGACGCCAATCCACAAAACCGCAGTAGCCCTTCGGGGGCCTCTCATCGGAAAAGAAGCCCAGAACGAGACCTTCACGGTTTAGGGTGTCCAGCGATTCCGTCGTTATCTTAATTCTCATCTCTTTATCCTAGCCCCTTCCTCCCGGGGAGAATTGCCTGAAAAGTATAGGAGAAAATTCCTCTATGTGTCAAGGTAAACGATGGTGTAAAAATTTCCAATACCGTTGACAGGCTCATGAAAAGGAGGTAATGTTACGAGCGAAAAGATAAATGTCCCGCATATCTACTTAAAAAGAGGTGCATGTCTGATTGATAAATTGATCAAGGTTGTGGCAACCGGTTTCGGCAGCGGCCTTGTACCGTTTGCTCCGGGGACTGCCGGTACCCTTCTTGGCGTTCTGGTGTATCTGGCCCTATCACGAATGTCCTGGACACTCTATTGTGTCTTTTTAGTGGTTCTCACACTCCTCGCGTGTTATGTATCCCACGAAGCTGAGAGGATGTTCGGTGAAAAAGACCCTCCGCGTGTGGTGATCGACGAGGTTGTCGGTTTTCAATGGACCATGTTTCTTGTTGGCCCCACATTTTTTCATGTGTTTGCAGGTTTCGTACTTTTCCGGTTTCTCGATATTCTGAAGGTATTTCCCGCAGGCTATTTTCAGAGGAGGCTTTCCGGTGGAATCGGCATAGTGATGGATGATGTCGTAGCGGGAATGTATGGTAATATTGCCCTTCTGATTATGATTAGATTCTGGGGAATATAGAAAAGAAACCCTCTCAACGCTCCTTTTGCAAAGAGTGCGTAAGAGCATTCTGGGGAGAGGTGAAATATACATAATGAACCTTGGCGGTATCTTCGGATGAAGGTCGGCATATTGACAATCGGCAATGAATTAATCAGCGGGAAAACTCAAGATATCAACTCTTCCTATATCGCCCGCCTGGTGACTGCCAAGGGGTGGCAGGTGGCGGTTACGATGTCAGTTCCCGATGACGAAAACGCGATCGGAGGGGCCCTCTCCTATTGCATGTCCCTGGCTGAAGCCGTAATTGTCACGGGTGGTCTCGGTCCTACCGCGGACGATATCACCACAGAAGCCATCGCAAGGGCGTGCGGACTCAAATTGGTTACTGACGAGATTGTCTTGGCGAACATCAAGGAAAGATTTGAAAAATATCAAATCAGATGGACGGATAACAACGCAAAACAGGCTGTCTTTCCGGAAGGTGCAGAGACCATACGGAACGTTATCGGAACGGCGTGGGGATATTTTCTGAAAAGAGATGGTAAAATTATCTTTGTCGTTCCCGGAGTTCCCGCCGAAGTGCAGAGAATGGTACCGGAAAGCGTTCTGCCGATACTCAGGAGGGAGCTTGAAACCTCGGCCTCATATATAGAGAGCAGAACCATTAAATTGTCCGGCATCACGGAAGCCCGTGTGGATCAGATCCTGGCCGATGTCAATTTTGAAGCTCTCGGTGTTGATGTAGGGTTTTATCCTGGTTTTCCGGAGATACAAGTGGTACTCACTGCAAGGTACTCTACGGAACAGGAGGCAAAGGCAAGAATAAATACAGCGGAAAAACATGCATCAGAAAGGCTTCAGCAATATATATTCGCCTATGATCAGGATACCCTTGAGGGTATTGTTGCCAGGCTGCTGACGGAAAAGAAATTGACACTTGCCGTTGCGGAATCATGCACGGGGGGATTGATCACCGATCGCCTGACAGACATACCTGGTTCTTCCGCTTTTCTGGAGAGAGGCGTGATTGCCTATAGTAATAAATCAAAGACTGATCTCCTGGGTGTTTCGGAAGACGTGTTAAGGGATTATGGCGCGGTAAGTGAACAGGCTGCGATCCTCATGGCAGAAGGGGTGAGAAGCTTTGGAGGATGTGATTTGGGACTGGCCACAACAGGGATTGCGGGCCCGGCGGGGGGTACCGAAGAGAAACCGGTGGGGACCGTGTTTATCGCACTCGCTGATGGGAGAAAAACCATCTGCCGGCATTATTCCTTCCGATGGGAGCGCAGGAGAAACAAAACGATTACATCCCAGACAGCACTCATGATGCTCAAAAGATACCTGAGGGGAGAGAGTAAACATGGGTGAGGAAAAATCCATAAGGGCATTTCTGGCTGTTGATCCGCCCCGGGAAGTCCTTGATGAGGTAGGCAGAATTCAGGATCGTTTGAGAAAGACCATCCAGGGCGATATACGCTGGGTGAGGCCACAGGGTATCCATCTGACACTGAAATTTTTCGGAGCTATTTCCGAATCAGTTGTTGCAAATATTTCTCAGGTAGTGAAAAATATTACTTCAGACATCAACCCTTTCACGCTCGGCATAAGAAGGGTAGGGGCTTTTCCGGATGTGAAACGGCCCCGGATACTATGGATAGGAATGGACGGTGACGTGGAGATACTGGTCCGGCTTCAGAGGAAAGTCGATGCTGCGCTCTACGATTACGGATTTAAAAAAGAAGACAGGACATTCAAGCCTCATCTTACCCTTGCCAGAATCAAGGATCCGAGAGGTTTAATCGGCCTTGCAAAAATTATGGAAAAAAGCGAGGATTATGCAGCGGGAAGTTTTTCTGTTGCAGGCCTTAATCTCTTTAAAAGTAATCTCACGCCCAAGGGTGCGATTTACACGAAGCTGGCGTATTTTCCATTTACAGAAGTATAGGATCATGGGGCCGATGATCCAAAGTATGGAAAAAAGTAACCCTCGAATCCTTGGTGGAACTGAATAAGACAGGAACCAAAAAGAACGGTATTCGGATATTGAGCGTAAGAGTATAAAAATTTGCTGAAATTATATGGAGGTGAACATGGGATCGGAGATGGATAGAGAAAAAGCCGTAGATCTGGCAATTACCCAGATCGAGAGGCAGTTTGGAAAAGGTTCCATTATGAGATTAGGGGGTGGTGAACAGGTAGCTGATATCGCAGTCATTCCTACGGGATCGCTGAGCCTTGATCTGGCCCTCGGAGTAGGTGGTGTTCCACGGGGGAGAGTTGTAGAAATATATGGTCCCGAAGCCGGTGGCAAAACTACTCTGGCACTCCATATTATCGCCGAAGCCCAGAAGAGAAACGGTCTCGCGGCATTTATTGATGCTGAACATGCTCTCGATGTGGCCTATGCGAGAAGAATTGGCGTAAATACCGATGATCTCCTTATCTCCCAGCCCGATACAGGTGAGCAGGCCCTGGAGATAGCCGAGACTCTCGTGAGGAGCGGGGCGCTGGATATCCTGGTGATTGATTCCGTCGCTGCGCTAGTGCCAAAGGCGGAGTTAGAAGGAGAAATGGGGGATGCCCAGATGGGGCTCCAGGCCCGTTTAATGTCACAGGCGCTCCGCAAACTTACCGGAAGCATCAGTAAATCAAAGACCACAGTGATCTTTATCAATCAGATCAGGATGAAAATAGGTGTTTTTTTCGGCAGTCCCGAAACTACAACCGGCGGGAATGCCCTCAAATTTTATTCTTCCATGCGTTTAGACATCAGAAAAATGAGTTCCATAAAAATCGGTCAGGACGTCGTGGGGTTCCGCACGAAGGTCAAGGTCGTCAAAAATAAGGTGGCTCCGCCTTTCCGGGAAACGGAGTTTGATATCATCTTCGGTGATGGCATTTCGAAAGAGGGGGACATCCTTGATCTGGCGGTGGGAAACAGCATCGTCGAAAAAAGCGGAGCCTGGTATTCGTATAAAGGTGACAGGCTTGGCCAGGGAAGGGATAACACGCGCATCTTCCTCAAGGAAAATAGAGACACACTGAAGCAGATCGAAGATGATGTCCGCGAGAAGATCGGTCTGAAGGGCTAGGGCATTACAAGGGAAACCATGATGGAGGAAGACCCCCTTCATGAAAAAGCGAAGCAGCGGGCCTTTCGCCTTCTTGCCGTGAGGGCAAGGAGTGAAAAGGAGTTGCGGATAAAGCTCACGGAAAGGGGATTTGATGAATCTGTCGTGGGAGGTGTCGCAGCAAGGCTTAGGGAATTAAAGTTTCTGGATGACGAAGCCTTCGCCAGGCAGTGGGCTCGCAATCTGGCGGTGAACAGACTTTTAGGCAACAGAAGAATTGATGCAAGCCTGCGGGAAAAGGGGATCCCGCGAGAATTAATAGAGCAGGTTATCGCCGAGGTACGCGAAGAGTTAAGTGAGCAAAAGGCGCTTGTCTCACTTTTCAGGAAAAAAAAGAATAAGATTGCCACAAAGATGGGCGGCAGAGAAAAGAGTAGATTGGCACGGAGCCTTATAGGAAAAGGGTTTTCGCCAGATTTAGTTTTTGATATATTGCGATCAAAGGAGGAGTTCGTTGATGAAGGGGAGTGAAATCAGGGAGAAGTTTTTAAAGTATTTTGAAGACAATGGACACACTATTGTACCGAGTTCATCGCTGATTCCGAAAGATGATCCGACGCTCCTTTTTACCAATTCGGGGATGGTGCAGTTCAAAAACTGCTTCCTGGGATTGGAGGATCGGGGGTACACACGAGCGACAAGTTCACAGAAATCTGTCCGGGCCGGCGGCAAACACAATGATCTGGAAAATGTGGGGTATACGGCCCGGCATCATACCTTTTTCGAGATGCTGGGAAATTTTTCCTTTGGTGATTACTTCAAGAAGGAATCAATTTTTTGGGGATGGGAGTTCCTCACGGTGAAGATGGGTCTGCCCAAGGAGAAGCTCTGGGTCACGATCTACAAAGACGACGATGAAGCCTTTGAGATATGGAACAAGACCATTGGAGTGCCTGCCGAGAGAATCGTCAGGATGGGGATGGACAGCAACTTCTGGATGATGGGTGAAACCGGCCCGTGCGGGCCCTGTTCCGAAATACTCTATGATCAAGGCCCGTCCGTAGGATGCGGCCGTTCCGAATGCAGCGTGGAATGTGATTGCGACCGCCATCTGGAGATATGGAACCATGTCTTTACACAATTCGACCGTGATAAGGAGGGAAATCTCCATCCGCTTCCGAAACCCAATATCGATACAGGAATGGGTCTGGAGCGTCTGGCGGCCGTTGTCCAGGGAGTGTACAGCAATTATGAAACCGACTTTTTCACTCCTATTATTAAGTTCATCGCAGATATCAGCGGTAAAAAATACAAGGATAACGAGGACGGCGATGCGTCCATGAACGTCATTGCCGATCATAGCCGGGCGGTTACTTTTTTGATCGGCGACGGCATTCTCCCCAGCAATGAAGGGAGAGGCTATGTCCTCAGGAGAATCCTGCGGAGGGCAGCCCGCCACGGCAAGCTTTTAGGTCTCGGCAAACCGTTTTTGCATGATGTCGTTTCGGTTGTTGTCGGGGTGATGAAGGATGCATATCCGGATTTGATTGAGAAAGAAGCATATATCAGAAAAGTTGTCTTCAACGAAGAGCAGCGTTTTATCGAAACTCTTGATGCGGGCTTGAAGATCTTGAGCGATGAAGTAGCGGTTCTCAAAAAGGCGAGCAAGACTGTCGTGCCCGGTGACATTGTATTCAAACTTTATGACACCTTCGGGTTTCCCGTGGACCTGACGGCGGACATTGTAAAGAGAGATCGCCTTACCCTAGATATGGAAGGGTTTGAAAAAGCCATGGAGGCGCAGCGCGAGAAAGCGAGGGAATCCTGGAAGGGCAGCGGTGAGAAGACGGTCTCCACAAGCTACCAGAAGCTTTCCCTCCAGGGAGTTAAAACCACATTCGTCGGATACGAAGGTGTCACAGAAGCACGTTCGCGCGTTGTCGCGATGTTGAAAGATGATGAACTGGTGGATACGTTAGGGGAAGGGGAAAATGGGGAGGTCTTCGTTGAATTCACGCCCTTCTATGGCGAGGCAGGCGGACAGGTTGGTGATACGGGGATTATTGAAGGGAAGGGATTGCTTTTTGAGGTATGGGAAACTCAGAGCCCTGTCGAGGGTATAGTGACCCATATCGGAAAAATCAAGAAGGGCAAGATTGAGGTCGGGGACGATGTCGTCCTGAAAGTGGATGTTGGTAACAGGAGGGCGACGGAAGCCCATCATTCCGGTACTCATGTCCTGAACGCCGCCCTGAGGAGCGTCCTGGGTGATCATGTGAAGCAGTCCGGCTCCCTGGTTAATCCGGAGAGGCTGCGTTTTGACTACACCCATTTTTCGAAGATCGAGGAAGATGAGCTCCATAGAATTGAGTCCATCGCCAATGATATCATCCGGCGGAATATGCCCGTACACACGGAGATTCTTCCCCGTGAAGAGGCAATGAAATCGGGTGCTCAGGCTGTCTTTGATGAAAAATATGCAGAGGAAGTCAGGGTCGTCAAAATGGGGGATGCCAGTATGGAACTCTGCGGAGGAACCCATGTGTTAAGAACAGGAGACATTGGGATTTTAAAGATCGTCCATGAATCGGCCATTGCGGCAGGTGTGAGGAGGATCGAAGCGTTGACAGGCAGGGAAGCCCTGAAATATGTGCGAGAGGTAGAAGGGGAATTAAAGAAATCAGCGGGACTCCTGAAAGCCAATCCTCTGGAGCTGTCGGAAAGGGTTGAGAAAATCCTTAAACACCAGCGAGAGCTTGAGAAAGAAATTGAGGCGCTCAGGGGAAAGCTTGCCGCGAAAGACACCTCTGGTTTGATCGATCAGGTGCGCGAGATAAAAGGGGTGCGTGTCCTATCCGCGTTGGTGGATGTGTCGGACGTAAAAACCATGCGTGATCTGGGCGATAAGCTGAAGGATAAAATAAGATCAGGCATCATCCTCCTGGGGAGTAAGGCGGCGGACAAGGCCATGCTCCTTTGCATGGTCACAAAAGACCTGACTGATCGCTACCATGCGGGCAATATCATAAAAGAGATCGCCCCCATCGTCGGGGGAAGCGGCGGCGGCAGACCAGATATGGCCCAGGCCGGAGGCCCGAAGCCGGAGAATGTGAAGCAGGCACTGGACAGACTTACAGCAATACTCTGAGAAAAAATGAACCCAGAAAATCCCCCTCTTTTCCCTTCATTGATGGAGATACAGGAGGGGGATTTTTTTGTTTGGGAAGCGCTTGATAAATCCTAGTTTCACTATACAAATTGCTTTGCCCTCACTGAATATGGATTAAATGGTTACCTCCGCTACGAAGTTCCCCCGGAGCATTCTGCCATCCTTCTTTCATCAGTAAAAAATCACGTTGTAAAAATACGTAACGGAATGACCTGGTTTTTAGTCAGAATCTCGCTGAGCATCTCTATATGTAAGGAGAAACAAATGCAGGCATTGAAACCTGGGATTATCTCTTTACCAGATTATCCCTGCTTCGTTTCGGACTCCGATTGATTACGAATGCGGACAATGGATTGATGCATTTTCCGGTATCTTGTCACGCCAATTATGCCGGTGATGATTCCCGTTGGAATGCATATAAATCCCAGTATCCAGAACCACGTTTCTGTGGAGAAATGCATAATGGAAACGCCTGCGATTAAAAGCGCTACGGCAGAGCGCAGATATGACAAGAGGGTTCTCTCATTTGCCAGAAGGGTCCGATCAATAGCCAGCTCATCCCGTAAAATCAGGTTGTCGGCACAAAATTTTGAATACAGCGATTTTTTCATTTCTTTTTCGTTCCGCAAAACATTTTCCCCCGGTACCACATTGATAATCGGTTGTTCACTGAGCCGCTTGGTTTTCCGGTCCGATACTTTTATGGATACAAGGTATGATAATCGTGTAACTTTTGCAATTCATTTTATCATGATGGCTCCTGCCTGATGTATGCGGGTTTGTTGTGGAACGTTTCTTGAGGAAATCATTACCAGGAAAAGAGTGTATAATGTTGATCAGCTTCAACACTGAGTGATAGAATAAAAGATACAGGGGGAAAATATAGTATTGCCATCAGATTGTTTTTGATGTTAATCATAACAGTTATGAATCAATGCACAGGAGGAAGCACAATGACTGAAAAATCCGAAATAATAATTGATGTGAGAACAAGAGAGGAGTTCGTAAAGGAACATGTGAGGGGTGCCATAAACATTCCCCATTATGACGTTGCGTTCTATGCCGACCTTCTCAAAGGCAAAAAGATCAGGGTTTACTGCAACACCGGAGGGAGGGCAGCTTTGTGCCAGGAAAAAATAAAGGCAATGGGCCTGGATGCGGAAGTGATACCCGTGGAAGATGTGGACCTCATGGACAAGGAGGGAAAGGACATCATCTGTGCCGTGAACTTCGTATCGGTCAGGCCTGGCGATGAAGATCTCTTCCTCGGAGGAATGATGGATATCTGCAGGGCCACCGAAGCCATGGACGGATACCTGGGATCGAAGGTGCTTGAGGTATCGGGCGTTTCGGCTGCAGGCAGTCTCCTGCCGGAGAGTCATAGTGATCTGGAAATCATCCCCAGGAAATACATTATCCTGACGTACTGGGAGTCAAAAGAGGCCCATGAGAAATCACACGAGCTTCCCGATTTTTTCGACCGTTACAACAGCGTACCGAAATATCTGACTCAAATGCCTTATGAAGAGTTTTATGAAATCCTGAAGTGAAAAAATACAGGTGCATGTGCACGGAATTGTGTATAATAGTTCTCAAGGTTAGTAGACTGTTTTTCTCGACGATGCTACTCTATTTTAACCATAGCTCCGTTTTCAATAACTTTTCATCCCATTCAATGCATAGGAACGTTGAAGCGGCGAACGGATTAAGTAGGTCCGCATACCGGTTTGTTTCCATGACTGCCCGGATTCTCTCACCTGGCAGTCATGGCTATCAATGATTTGAATCTTATTTCTTGAGAATGGCCTTCAACACGGTGTTCTTATCCAGTTTCTTCGTACAGAAGAACCAGTCGTGACATTGCATGTCCTGCTTGCCTTCCATACGCTCGTCAGCCACATCGCAGGAGCCGGCAGGCGGTACGATCACATCGTCGCCGGGGCGCCAATCCGCCGGTGTGGCGACTCCAAATGCGTCCGATGTCTGAAGCGCAATGATAACTCTGTAGAGTTCATCAAAGTTCCGACCCAAGCTCAAGGGATAATAGAGGATGGCTCGGATAATCCCTTTGGGATCAATATAAAAGACTGCTCGGACCGCTTTTGTGGAACTTTCTCCGGGTTGAATCATTCCGTATTTCCCGGCAACCTCCATGGTGATATCTTCAATCAGGGGGAATTTCACTTCCACGTCTTTCATGCCTTTGTAGATAATTTTCTCCTTGATGGTTCTCAACCAGGCTATATGACTGTAAAGCCCGTCAACGGACAGGCCGACGAGCTTGCAGTTAGCCTCGGCGAATTTCTCATCAAGCGTGGCAAAGGTCATAAATTCTGATGTGCAGACGGGGGTGAAATCTGCTGGGTGGCTGAAGAGGATAACCCAGCTTCCCGAATAATCATCGGGAAAATTGATTTCTCCCTGGGTCGTTACTGCCTTGAACGAAGGGGCCTTGTCGCCAATGCGGGGCATTGGAAAAAATTGTTTTTCAGAAGTAGTGTCCATGTTCGAATCTCCTTTTTTAAGTTAATGGTAGTATTAATAGCATGCAATGAAACGATTCCTTATCGTACCGCCTTTCGGCCTGTCGTACCCGGCCTTGGTTTCTTCACCTATACGCAATATCCTCCCTTTCTGTTCACTCTCACTAATTTTCGTTGTTGATCGATGATAATTGTTGCACTCTTCAATTCCTATTGCAGTCCGGACAATCTCGTCATTGTCGCCAGAAACTGATCTACGTCTTTCATTTCACCAAGCACAGAATAGATGACCTTATGAGTGCCATCCGGGTTCATTTTTACACCGATGAAGTACGGCGTATTCACTTCACCAACCATCTTATGGATACTATAATCCGCATCGGCAAAGAGGGGAAAGGGCACACTGTATTTCTTCTTGAACGTACCCACCTCATAAGGAGTGTTTCCCACACCGATACCGATGATCTTGATCTTCCCCTTGAGCGCCGGATTCTGCTCAATTTTCGCATACAACTGATTTACATGCGGCGCATCCCGCTGGCAGTAAGGGCAGTACATGCTGAAAATTTGTACAATAACCAGTTGGGCC